>NZ_JAPVZW010000005.1:0-165402 GCF_041432595.1 Streptococcus sp. 27098_8_86 | reverse complement strand
TTTGAATAGATATTCAATTTTGAGTAGGTATTACTCAGAGTTAAGTGACGATAGCCTAGGAGATACACCTGTACCCATGCCGAACACAGAAGTTAAGCCCTAGAACGCCGGAAGTAGTTGGGGGTTGCCCCCTGTGAGATATGGAAGTCGCTTAGCTCTAGGGAGTTTAGCTCAGCTGGGAGAGCATCTGCCTTACAAGCAGAGGGTCAGCGGTTCGATCCCGTTAACTCCCATTTAAGCGGGTGTAGTTTAGTGGTAAAACTACAGCCTTCCAAGCTGTTGTCGCGAGTTCGATTCTCGTCACCCGCTTTGAACTTTGTTCAATTACCAAGTTTTTTAACTTGGGCGCGTAGCTCAGGTGGTTAGAGCGCACGCCTGATAAGCGTGAGGTCGGTGGTTCGAGTCCACTCGTGCCCATAAAGTTTGGTCCGTTGGTCAAGGGGTTAAGACACCGCCTTTTCACGGCGGTAACACGGGTTCGAATCCCGTACGGACTATTTTGGAGGATTACCCAAGTCCGGCTGAAGGGAACGGTCTTGAAAACCGTCAGGCGTGTAAAAGCGTGCGTGGGTTCGAATCCCACATCCTCCTTTTGTATTAACGCGGGATGGAGCAGCTCGGTAGCTCGTCGGGCTCATAACCCGAAGGTCGTAGGTTCAAATCCTGCTCCCGCAATAAGGCTCGGTAGCTCAGTTGGTAGAGCAATGGATTGAAGCTCCATGTGTCGGCGGTTCGATTCCGTCTCGCGCCATTTATATTTTTTGGAAGGGTAGCGAAGAGGCTAAACGCGGCGGACTGTAAATCCGCTCCTTCGGGTTCGGGGGTTCGAATCCCTCCCCTTCCATTTTACGGGCATAGTTTAAAGGTAGAACTAAGGTCTCCAAAACCTTCAGTGTGGGTTCAATTCCTACTGCCCGTGTTAATAGAATTATGGCGGGTGTGGTGAAGTGGTTAACACACCAGATTGTGGCTCTGGCATGCGTGGGTTCGATCCCCATCACTCGCCTATTTTATATTATTGGGGTATAGCCAAGCGGTAAGGCAAGGGACTTTGACTCCCTCATGCGTTGGTTCGAATCCAGCTACCCCAGTTACTATTTGCCGGCGTGGCGGAATTGGCAGACGCGCTGGACTCAAAATCCAGTGTCCGCAAGGACGTGCCGGTTCGACCCCGGCCGCCGGTATAGTATAGAGTTAAGGAACGTTGTAAATCTTCGTTCCTTTTTTATATTATTTTTGGTATAATAATAGTTATTCAAATTTTATTTAGATTATGAAAGTGTAGGGAAGTATGTCTCGTTCTATCGATTTATTAAAACATCGGTATTTGAAAAATATTAAAGAAAATCCTGAATTGTTTCTCGGGATTGAGCTGGAATATCCTATTGTAAACTTGGAAGGGAATGCTACAGATGTTGAAGTTATCAAATGCTTATTCCGATATTTAGTTTCTGCTATGAATTTTACTGTCGAAAAGGTAGATGATTTTGGGACTCCTATTCAGTTAGTGGATCCAGTAAGTCAGGATACTATTTTATTTGAAGTTTCCTATACTACGATTGAGTTTGCATTTGGTAAGGCTGAAACGATACAAGAGGTTGAAGAACGTTTTAGTATTTATATGAAAGTAATCCAGAAGAAGCTAGCTGAATCAAATCATGCTATTGTCGGCTGTGGTATTCATCCCAACTGGGATAAAAATGAGAATTGTCCAGTGGCTTTCCCACGGTATCGCATGCTGATGGACTATTTGAATTTGAGTAGAAATGTGACTAAATCAGACTTGCATCATTTCCCTGAATATGGTGCTTTTATCTGTGGGAGTCAGGTACAGTTGGATGTTTCAAAGTTTAACTACTTACGAGTGATTAATGCTTTTACCCAAATTGAAGCGGCTAAGGCTTATTTATTTGCCAATTCTGAGTTTTCAGGTGAGGATTGGGATACGAGAATTGCAAGGGATATTTTCTGGGAAGAATCGATGCATGGTATCTATCCAGAAAACGTCGGGGTCAATGCTAGACTCTTTAAAGATGAGGATGATTTTTTTGATTATCTAGATCATTCTGCAATTTTTACTGCGGAACGTGATGAACAAACCTATTATTTTTATCCGATTCAGGCGAGGGACTATTTGGCTACACCTGAAATTCAAGCATATGCACTTAATGGGGATGAGATTATTATTTATCCTCAAGAGAAGGATTTTGGAACACATCGTAGTTATCAGTATCAAGACTTAACGACTCGAGGAACAGTTGAGTTTCGTAGTGTGTGTACTCAACCTCTAGATAGAACCTTCGCTTCAGCAGCTTTTCACTTAGGATTGTTGGTTAATTTAGATAAGTTAGAAGCTTACTTAGAAGCAGCGCTTTTCTTTAAAGAATTTGGGAAAAATTATAAGTTTTTAAGACGACAATTTTCTAAGAAGAAGCTTACAGATGAGGAAGAAACTGCGATTATTGAAATTTCCAAAGACTTACTCCTGCTAGCCGAGGAAGGACTGGAGATGAGAAATAAGCAAGAAATGACCTACTTACAGCCTTTGAAAGAAGAATTGAGCCTATAATTTCTCTTGTAAAAGGAGAATTTTCTGAAAAATCATGATATAATGGATGAGACTATAGATAAAGGATAGAGAGTAATGACATTAGTTTATCAATCAACGCGTGATGCCAACAATACAGTAACTGCTAGCCAAGCTATTTTGCAAGGTTTGGCGACGGACGGTGGTTTATTTACACCGGTTACTTATCCAAAGGTAGATTTGGACTTTGACAAATTGAAAGATGCTTCTTATCAGGAAGTTGCTAAGATTGTTTTGTCAGCATTTTTAGATGACTTTACAGCTGAAGAGTTGGACTACTGTATCAACAATGCCTACGATAGCAAGTTTGATACTCCAGCTATCGCACCATTAGTGAAATTAGACGGGCAATATAACTTGGAACTTTTCCATGGTTCAACAATTGCTTTTAAGGATATGGCCTTGTCTATTTTGCCATACTTTATGACAACAGCTGCTAAGAAGGATGGTTTGGAGAACAAGATTGTCATCTTAACAGCGACATCTGGTGATACTGGGAAAGCTGCTATGGCAGGGTTTGCGGATGTACCTGGTACTGAGATTATCGTTTTTTATCCAAAGGATGGTGTCAGCAAGGTACAAGAGTTGCAAATGACCACTCAAACTGGTGACAATACTCATGTTATTGCTATTGATGGTAACTTTGACGATGCCCAAACTAGCGTCAAACATATGTTTAACGATGTAGCCCTTCGTGAGAAGTTGGCAGCCAACAAGTTGCAATTTTCATCAGCTAACTCTATGAACATTGGTCGTTTGGTGCCACAGATTGTTTATTATGTTTATGCCTATGCTCAGTTGGTCAAGACTGGTGAGATTGTGGCTGGTGATAAGGTCAACTTTACAGTACCAACAGGAAACTTTGGAAATATCTTGGCTGCCTTTTATGCTAAGCAAATTGGCCTACCAGTTGGCAAATTAATCTGTGCTTCAAATGATAACAATGTTTTGACAGACTTCTTCAAGACACGTGTTTACGATAAGAAACGTGAGTTTAAGGTAACAACTAGCCCATCTATGGATATCTTGGTATCTTCAAACTTGGAGCGTCTCATTTTCCATCTTTTGGGTAATGATGCGGTTAAAACAGCTGAACTCATGAATGCTTTGAATACACAAGGTCAATATGAGTTGACTAATTTTGATGCAGAGATTCTTGATCTCTTTGCGGCTGAATATGCTACTGAGGAGGAAACAGCGGCAGAAATCAAGCGTGTTTATGAGTCAGATTCTTATATCGAGGATCCACATACGGCGGTTGCCTCGGCAGTTTATAAGAAATACCAAGCGGCTACTGGCGATGCGACTAAGACGGTGATTGCTTCAACAGCTAGTCCATACAAGTTCCCAGTAGTTGCAGTAGAAGCTGTAACAGGGAAAGTTGGCTTGACTGACTTTGAAGCCTTGGCTCAATTACATGACATTTCAGGCGTTGCAGTGCCACCAGCAGTTGATGGGCTTGAAACAGCTCCTGTTCGTCATAAGACAACTGTTGCAGCAACAGACATGCAAGTAGCGGTTGAGGCTTATCTAGGACTTTAAGACAGAGGGAGTAAACTCGGTTGGGAAACCAACTGAGTTTCTTTTCATCAGGAGGAAGGATTGTTTAAGAAAAATAAAGACATTCTTAATATTGCCTTACCAGCTATGGGCGAAAACTTTTTGCAGATGCTCATGGGAATGGTGGATAGTTACTTGGTAGCCCACTTGGGCTTGATAGCTATTTCGGGTGTATCAGTAGCTGGCAATATTATCACGATTTACCAAGCGATTTTCATCGCTCTGGGAGCTGCTATTTCCAGTGTTATTTCAAAAAGTTTGGGGCAGAAGGATCAATCTATGCTAGCCTATCATGTGACTGAGGCGTTGAAGATTACCTTATTATTAAGTTTCCTTTTAGGATTTTTGTCCATCTTCGCTGGGAAAGAGATGATAGGACTTTTGGGGACGGCGAGAGATGTAGCTGAGAGTGGTGGACTCTATCTATCCTTGGTAGGCGGATCGATTGTTCTTTTGGGCTTGATGACCAGTCTGGGAGCCTTGATTCGTGCAACGCATAATCCACGTCTGCCTCTTTATGTCAGCCTCTTGTCAAATGCTTTGAATATTCTCTTTTCCAGTCTAGCTATTTTTGTACTGGATATGGGGATAGCGGGTGTTGCTTGGGGGACTATTCTGTCTCGTTTGGTTGGTCTTGTGATTTTGTGGTCGCAATTAAAGTTGCCTTTTGAGAAACCGACTTTTGGTTTAGATAAGGAACTATTGACCTTAGCGTTGCCAGCAGCTGGAGAGAGGCTCATGATGAGGGCTGGAGATGTCGTGATCATTGCCTTGGTTGTTTCTTTTGGAACGGAGGCGGTGGCTGGAAATGCAGTCGGAGAAGTCTTGACCCAGTTTAACTATATGCCTGCCTTTGGCGTCGCTACTGCAACGGTCATGCTGGTAGCTCGAGCAGTTGGAGAGGATAATTGGGAAAGAGTAGCTAATTTGAGCAAGCAAACCTTTTGGCTTTCTCTGCTTCTCATGTTGCCCTTGACGCTTAGTGTCTATGCCTTGGGTATACCACTAACTCATCTCTATACGACTGATTCTCTAGCGGTGGAGGCTAGTGTGCTAGTGACACTTTTTTCACTACTTGGTACTCCTATGACGATAGGAACAGTCATCTATACAGCAGTCTGGCAGGGTTTGGGCAATGCTCGGCTTCCCTTTTATGCGACAAGTATAGGAATGTGGTGTATCCGCATTGGAACAGGATATCTGATGGGGATTGTGCTTGGTTGGGGCTTGCCCGGTATTTGGGCCGGAACCCTTTTGGATAATGGTTTTCGTTGGTTATTTCTACGTTACCGTTACCAGCGTTATATGAGCTTGAAAGGATAGGAAATGCAAAAAACAGCTTTTATTTGGGATTTAGATGGGACTTTATTGGATTCTTACGAAGCGATTTTATCAGGAATTGAGGAAACTTTTGCTCAGTTTTCTATTCCTTATGATAAGGAGCAGGTGAGGGAGTTTATTCTCAAGTTTTCTGTGCAGGATTTACTTGTGCAGGTGGCAGAAGAGAGAAAGCTGGATGTGGAAATGCTAAATCAGGTGCGTGCCCAGAGTTTGGCTGAGAAGAATGCTCAGGTAGTTTTGATGCCAGGTGCGCGTGATGTGCTAGCTTGGGCAGAGGAATCAGGAATTCAGCAGTTTGTTTACACTCATAAGGGAGACAATGCTCGTACCATTCTCAGAGACTTGGGTTTGGAATCTTATTTTACAGAGATTTTAACCAGTCAGAGTGGTTTTGTGCGGAAGCCAAGTCCAGAAGCGGGTAACTATCTGTTAGGCAAGTATCAGTTGGATTCTGAGAAGACCTATTATATAGGGGATCGGACTCTGGATGTGGAATTTGCCCAGAATAGTGGGATTCAAAGTATCAACTTTTTAGAGTCGACTTATGAAGGAAATCATAGGATTCAAGGGTTAGCAGATATTCCTTATATTTTTGGGGATTGGGAACGATAAGATTGTGTCAGTTTTGTGACAGAGACCTAACAAACTATTTCAAGTAACCAAGTTTGTTACAAGGAATAGACAGTTCTGTTAAATAGGCCCGAGAGGGCTTTTTTTCTGCATTTTTTGTGTTATGATAGACAGGTACTCATTTGAAAGGAATAGGAAAGAATGAAGAAAAGAATATTATTAGCTTCAACAGTAGCCTTGTCATTTGCCCCAGTATTGGCAACTAAAGCAGAAGAAGTTCTTTGGACTGCACGTAGTGTTGAGCAAATCCAAAACGATTTGACTAAAACGGACAACAAAACAAGTTATACCGTTCAGTATGGTGATACCTTGAGCACCATTGCAGAAGCCTTGGGTGTAGATGTCACAGTTCTTGCGAATTTGAATAAAATCACGAATATGGACTTGATTTTCCCAGAAACTGTTTTGACAACGACTGTCAATGAAGCAGAAGAAATAACGGAAGTTGAAATCCAAACACCTCAAGCGGCTTCTAGTGAAGAAGTGACAACTGCGACAGCAGATTTGACAACCAATCAAGTGACGGTTGATGATCAAACTGTTCAGGTTGCAGACCTTTCTCAACCGATTGCAGAAGCGCCAAAAGAGGTAGAAAATACAAGTACAAAAGAAGTAGCAACAAATTCAGAAGTTGCAGAGACAGTTGCTACTGCAGAAGAAGTGGCACCATCTACAGAGACTTCTGTCTCAGAGGAGCAAACAGCCGAAACAAGTAGTGCAGTTGCAGAGGCAGCTCCTCAGGCAACGACTCCAGCTGATAAGCATGAAATACAAGCAAGCCCTCAAGCTGAATCAGTAGTGGAAGCAACTACAACGCCAGTAGAAGAAAAAGCAACCGAAACAACTACAACAAGTTCAGAAGAAGTAAAAGAAGCCTCATCAAATGAAGCTACAACAGCAGTTTCTACTTATCAACCAGAAGAGACGAAAACAACTTCAGCAACTTACGCAGCTCCAGCAGCTCCAGATTATGCTGGACTTGCGGTAGCGAAATCTGAAAATGCAGGTCTTCAACCACAAACAGCTGCCTTTAAAGAAGAGATTGCCAACTTGTTTGGCATCACATCCTTTAGTGGTTACCGTCCAGGAGATAGTGGAGATCACGGAAAAGGTTTGGCTATCGATTTTATGGTGCCAGAAAGCTCAGAACTAGGGGATAAGATTGCGGAATACGCTATTCAAAACATGGCCAGCCGTGGTATTAGTTACATTATTTGGAAACAACGTTTCTATGCTCCATTCGATAGCAAATATGGGCCAGCTAATACTTGGAACCCAATGCCAGATCGTGGTAGCGTGACAGAAAATCACTATGACCACGTTCATGTTTCAATGAATGGATAAACCAGACTTTGTAATATCATTTTGACGAATGAGATCTAGCTTTCATGATAGGAAGCGAGTCTCGTTCGTTTTTTCTTTGTCATACTCTTCGAAAATCTCTTCAAACCACGTCAGTTTCGCCTTGCCGTAGGTGTGGTTACTGACTTCGTCAGTTCTATCTGCAACCTCAAAACATTGTTTTGAGGTTGTGGATAGCCTTCTAGTTTGCTCTTTGATTTTCATTGAGTATCAATATGAATGGAAAATGGAAAGTTAGCATCTTGTAATAATTCAAGCAACATTCTTGCAATCTATTTTAATTTATATTATACTTGATTAGTCAATTATTGATGAATCAATCGAAAAGAGAAAAGAAATGATAGAGATTCAAGATCTGCTTTATCAACTCCGCTTGTCTGAGCAAGCGAGTACGCAATTGTTTGAAAAAAGACTTGGGATTAGTTTGACACGGTATCAGATTTTACTGTTTTTATTGGAGAATTCTCCCTGTAATCAAATGGCGGTTCAGGAGCGTTTGAAGATTGATCAGGCTGCTTTGACACGACATTTCAAGATTTTGGAAAAGGAAGGTTTGGTGGAGCGTCATCGTAATCCTGAAAATCAGCGGGAAGTGTTGGTAGAGGCTACGAAGTATGCCAAGGAGCAGTTAGTGGTGAATCCACCTCTGAATCATGTCAGGGTTAAGGAAGCGATGGAAAGTATCTTAACAGAGTCTGAGAGAACAGAACTCAGCCGTTTATTAAATAAATTGGTTTTGGGTATTGAAAATATAGAAATTTAAGGAGAAATAGATGTCAATTATTACAATCATTGTAACAACGATTGTTGCTTTGGAGCATTTTTACATTTTTTATTTGGAAAGTATTGCAACGCAATCAGATGCAACCAGTCGAGTATTTAACATGGACAAGGAAGAACTGGCTCGTCCGTCTGTAAGTTCATTGTTTAAAAATCAAGGGATTTATAATGCTCTGTTAGGAGTCTTTCTCTTGTATGGGATTTATTTCTCACAGAATTTAGAAATTGTGACTATTTTTGTTTTATTTGTGTTTGGTGCTGCGGCTTATGGCTCTCTCACAGCAGATAAGAAAATTATTTTGAAGCAAGGTGGACCAGCTATTTTGGCCTTGATTAGTATTTTTCTCTTTAAATAAACTTTAATGCCGGTCTGATCCTCTCTAGTCCTTTTCACTCCAGAATAAGGGAAATATGTTATACTTGTTTTATTGTCGGAAAAAGAGTTTCATGGAATTGGTTGTAAGGAGTTAGAAATGAAAGTATTAGTGACAGGTTTTGAGCCCTTTGGAGGGGAAAAGGTCAATCCAGCCTTGGAAGCCATTAAAGGTTTACCAGCTGAAATCCATGGTGCTGAGGTCCGTTGGCTAGAGGTGCCGACAGTTTTTCACAAATCGGCTCAAGTATTGGAAGAAGAAATGAGTCGTTATCAACCTGACTTTGTCCTTTGTATCGGCCAAGCAGGTGGAAGAACCAGCTTGACACCTGAGCGAGTGGCTATAAATCAAGACGATGCACGCATTCCTGATAACGAAGGTAATCAGCCGATTGACCTTCTCATTCGAGTGGATGGTGCTTCGGCTTACTTTAGTAGTTTGCCGATTAAAGCGATGGTTCAAGCTATAAAAAAAGAGGGCTTGCCGGCCTCTGTTTCCAATACGGCAGGGACTTTTGTCTGCAATCATTTGATGTATCAGGCCCTCTATTTGGCAGAAAAGAAATTTCCACATGTTAAGGCAGGTTTTATGCACATTCCTTATATGATGGAACAGGTGGTGAATCGACCGACCACTCCAGCTATGAGTTTAGTTGATATTAGGCGAGGGATAGAAGCGGCAATCGGAGCCATTATCGAACATGGAGATGAGGACCTCAAGTTGGTAGGTGGAGAAACTCATTGATAGAAAAAAGCTTGAGGGGCCACCTTCAAGCTTTTGGACGTTTTCGAGCCAGTACTGCTCGGTAAAAAATTATTTTATTGATTTGAATGTAGGGTAGGAGTGAGAAACTAGCAATCCCAAAGGTAATCCAATTGAGGAAATACCAAGGAAGGAGTTGTAAGTCTAGGACAAAGCGCTGAAATTTGTAACCTTTCATTAAGAAACGGCTGGTTTTAAGTATTTGCCCTGGTTTGGCTTGTCCTAAATCTAGAGTATCACAGAGGAGAAATTCTACCTGCGAATAGGCATAATATTGTGGGATATAGAGACTATTTCCGACAATCATCAAGAGGATACTTGCTAGAAAGTAGAGACCAAAGGTTATTAGGAAGCCTTCAGTTTCAATTGACGTAAGATCCAGATTGGGAAACTCAGGATGAAGGGCAACGAATTTCTTTGCAAGAAAGCTACTGTAAAAAAGGAAGTAAATCCCGAGTAAACTAGGAATGCTCCATAAGAAGAGATAGAAACGTTTGAGAAGTAGAGTCAAAAAGGTTTGTGAAAAGTGCTCTTCATTAAAGAGAGTCAGACTATTTTTGACGGATAGTTCTGTATCAGGATTCTTGATGAGTTTAAGTGTTGTGTAGACTGAACTGGTTAGAAGTATCGTCCCGATAAAGGAGACTAATAGTGGAAAAAGGTAAGCTTGGAATACATGACCAAGCACGCTTAAAAAGGGTTGCTCTAAAATAGACTCGTTGATACGCTCTAAGGGATTGAGGAAGCCAGACAAGATGACCAGCATGCTAGGTAAGAGATAGACGAGAAAGAGGCGGGGATTTTCAGATTGAAATTGTCTGGCCTGCAGACGAATGGTTTTTAAATCAATTTTTGGGTATTTCATTCTCTCATTATACCATAGTTCGTGACAGTTCCAGCTTTTTTTGATAAAATCATACAGTATGCCCTTGAGCACAAAGTATGAACTGGGACTGTCTTTCCCAGCTTCGGAGGTAAAAAATGTCAGATTCACCAATCAAATATCGTTTGATTAAGAAAGAAAAACACACAGGAGCTCGCCTGGGGGAAATCATCACTCCCCATGGTACCTTCCCAACACCTATGTTTATGCCAGTTGGGACACAAGCCACTGTCAAAACTCAGTCGCCTGAAGAATTGAAGGAGATGGGTTCGGGAATTATCCTGTCAAACACCTATCATCTCTGGCTTCGTCCTGGAGATGAACTCATCGCTCGCGCAGGTGGTCTCCACAAGTTCATGAATTGGGACCAGCCTATCTTGACAGATAGTGGTGGTTTCCAGGTTTATTCTCTAGCAGATAGCCGAAATATCACAGAAGAAGGAGTAACCTTTAAAAACCATCTCAATGGTTCTAAGATGTTCCTATCGCCAGAAAAAGCTATCTCTATTCAGAATAATCTAGGCTCAGATATCATGATGTCTTTTGACGAATGTCCCCAGTTTTATCAGCCTTATGACTACGTGAAGAAATCAATCGAGCGTACCAGTCGTTGGGCTGAGCGTGGTTTGAAGGCTCATCGTCGTCCGCATGACCAAGGATTATTTGGAATTGTGCAAGGGGCAGGATTTGAAGACCTGCGTCGCCAATCAGCTCATGACCTTGTCAGCATGGATTTCCCAGGTTATTCTATAGGTGGTTTGGCAGTGGGAGAAACCCACGAAGAGATGAATGCGGTTTTGGACTTTACAACCCAATTGTTGCCTGAAAACAAACCTCGCTATTTGATGGGTGTGGGAGCGCCAGATAGCTTGATTGATGGTGTGATTCGTGGGGTGGATATGTTTGACTGTGTCTTGCCGACTCGAATTGCTCGTAACGGAACTTGTATGACCAGTCAGGGACGTTTAGTTGTCAAAAATGCCCAGTTTGCTGAGGACTTTACGCCGTTGGATCCTGAGTGTGATTGCTACACATGTAAGAACTATACACGCGCTTATCTTCGTCACCTGCTCAAGGCTGATGAAACCTTCGGTATCCGCTTGACTAGCTACCACAATCTTTACTTCTTGCTTAACCTGATGAAGCAAGTGCGACAAGCCATCATGGATGACAATCTCTTGGAATTCCGTGAGTATTTTGTTGAAAAATATGGCTATAATAAGTCAGGCCGTAATTTTTAAACTGGAATTGATATAAGCTAAAAATCCTAAGTTTTCTCTTGGGATTTTTCTTCTTTTTTTGATAGAATAAAGTGTATAATGAAAGGGAGAATAAACTCGTATGCGCATTAAATGGTTTTCCTTGATTAGGATTACAGGTTTACTACTGGTACTCTTGTATCATTTCTTTCAGACGATCTTTCCTGGAGGATTTTTCGGGGTAGATGTCTTTTTCACGTTTTCAGGCTTCCTGATTACGGCTCTACTCATCGAAGAATTTTCTAAAAATCATGAGATTGACTTGATAGGATTTTTTAGGAGACGCTTTTATCGGATTGTGCCACCTGTGGTTTTGATGGTCTTGGTAACCATGCCCTTTACTTTTCTAGTTCGCCAAGATTATGTGGCTGGAATTGGGGGTCAGATTGCGGGTGTTTTAGGCTTCATGACCAACTTCTATGAGCTCCTAACAGGTGGGAGTTATGAATCTCAGTTCATTCCACATTTGTTTGTTCATAATTGGAGCTTGGCTGTTGAGGTTCACTACTATATCCTCTGGGGATTGGCAGTTTGGTTCTTATCTAAACAGTCCAGATCAAATGGTCAGTTGAGAGGAATGGTCTTTCTCTTATCTGCTGCTGCCTTCTTGATCAGCTTCTTCTCCATGTTTATCGGTAGTTTTCTAGTAACCTCTTATTCTTCTGTTTACTTCTCTAGTTTAACTCATGTCTATCCATTCTTTTTGGGAAGTATCTTAGCAACGATTGTAGGCGTTCGTCAGACGACTTCCCTAGTTAAGCAGTTGGATAAAATATGGGATTTACGAAAGACCCTTTTAGTTTTTGGAGGAGGTTTTGGCTTCCTACTCATTTTGACTTTCTTTGTCAAATTTACCTATCTCTTTGCCTATCTTATGGGCTTCTTGCTTGCCAGCCTTGCAACCATTGCTATGATTCTGGCGGCGCGTGTCTTACATGAAAAGACTCCTAACGTGCAGGAGCCAAAGATGATCAGCTTTTTAGCGGATACTAGCTATGCGGTTTATCTTTTCCATTGGCCTTTCTACATTATTTTCTCACAGTTGACATCAAATCTTCTTGCTGTGTTATTAACTTTGATTTTTTCTTATGGATTTGCCAGCCTATCATTTTATGTACTGGAACCTTGGATTGCAGGAAAGGACACATCTATTCTACAAACTCTTCGTCCCCTGCCTCATATTCACGCAATCCTTGCAGCAAGTACTGGAATTTTGGCCTTCATTGTCTTCTTAGTAACTCTGTTGGCACCACAAGTGGGAGCTTTTGAGACAGACTTAACTGTCAATGGCTTGAAGCAAGCTGCAACAAATATTAACCAGACCAAGGTAATGACAGAACGAGCAGAAGCTGATAGTTTAGGAATTGCTGATGGTACTATGTTAATTGGTGATTCGGTAGCACTAAGAGCTAATACAGCCTTGCAGACAGCCCTTCCAGGGGCACAGATTAATGCACAAGTCAGCAGAACAACCAAGACCGCCAACGAAATCATGCTCAATAATAGCCAGAATAAATTTCTACCAAAGATGGTGGTTATTGCAACTGGGGTAAATAATCCTGAAAATTACAAGGAAGATTGGGATAGTATCGTGAAAAATCTTCCTAAGGGGCACCATATGGTTTTGGTGACTCCTTATGAGGGGGATAAGACAAAAGAGACTTACGCAATCGTTGAGAAAGAGGCTGCCTATATGAGAGAATTGGCAGAGAAGACTCCTTACGTCACGATAGCAGATTGGAATCAAGTTGCGAAAGAGCATCCAGAAATTTGGACTGGAACAGACCAAGTCCATTTTGGAAGTGACAACAGTAAAATTGAAGCAGGAGCAAAATTGTATGCAGATACCATTGCTACAGCCTTGCAAACAGCTCAAGACAAGCCAGTTAAATCAAAATAACTTGTATTAAAAAGAGAAGAGTTGGAGAAATCCAGCTCTTTTAAAATATCTCTAGAAAATAGGTCTATACCATTTACAAATAAAAAAGAAAGGTTTATAATGTAATTGACATAATAAATTGTGGAATCAATCTTTTAAGGAGGTTAACATTATGCCTAACTATATTAAAGCAGATCAGTTTTTCTACCCACACGGAGTGCGTCGTGGTGGTTACTTGGAACTTGTGGACGGCAAGTTTGGAAAACATGTCGAGCAGATTCCTGAGGGGGCTGAGATTATTGACTATACAGGTTATAGCATTGCTCCAGGACTTGTAGATACCCACATTCATGGATTTGGCGGTGTGGATGTTATGGATAATAATATCGAAGGAACCCTTCATACCATGAGTGAAGGACTCCTCAGCATGGGGGTAACGAGCTTCTTGCCAACCACTTTGACATCATCTTATGAGCAATTGCTTGCGGTAACAGAAAATATTGGTGCTCGTTACCAGGAAGCAAGTGGAGCCAAGATTCGTGGGATTTATTTTGAAGGGCCTTATTTCACAGAGAAATACAAGGGCGCTCAAAACCCTGCCTACATGAAAGATCCTCGTATGGATGAGTTTCGTGCTTGGCAAAAAGCAGCAAATGGCCTGCTAAACAAAATTGCCCTTGCGCCAGAACGTGAAGGTGTAGAAGACTTTGTTCGTACGGTTACAGGCGAAGGCGTGACGGTTGCTCTTGGGCACTCAAACGCGACTTTTGATGAAGCTAAAAAAGCAGTCGATGCTGGAGCGAGTGTTTGGGTACACGCCTACAATGGCATGCGTGGCTTGACTCACCGCGAACTGGGTATGGTTGGAGCCATGTACCAATTGCCACATACCTATGCAGAGTTGATCTGTGACGGCCATCACGTAGATCCAAAAGCCTGCGAAATTCTTATCAAACAAAAAGGAACTGAAAATATTGCCCTTATCACAGACTGTATGACAGCGGGTGGATTGGAAGACGGCGACTACATGTTGGGAGAATTCCCAGTTGTCGTTGCAAATGGAACTGCTCGTCTCAAATCTACAGGTAACTTGGCGGGTTCTATTCTCAAACTCAAAGACGGTTTGAAGAATGTGGTTGACTGGAACATTGCCTCTCCACACGAAGCAGTTATGATGGCAAGCTTCAACCCAGCTAAATCCGTTCATATTGACGATGTCTGTGGTCAAATCCGTGAAGGCTATGACGCGGACTTTATCGTACTAGATAAAGATTTAGAATTGGTAGCAACCTATCTAGATGGCGTGAAACGTTATCAAGCATAAGAGAGAAAGCAGGAGTTAAAGACTGAGTTCTTTTCAGGTTTTATAAAGAATAAATTGCACCCCAAAAGTTAGATTTTTTCCGCCTAACTTTCGGGGTGTTTTCGTTATGTGTAAAACAGAGCTATATTCTCTGGATAAATTATTTATCTAACTTTTTTGGGGAGGGAGTACTGTTTGGAAGATTTTTTAATTTCCCTAGGTAAATATCCTTAAATGAGGAGTAAGGATATACATAAGAAAATTCTTTGTTGTCTTGAAGTGGCTTCCTTTTGTCTTTAGAAAACACCTCTAAGTATGGTAAAATAGTAGGAGAATAATGTGAGGAAAATGAATGTCAAATAGTTTTGAAATTTTGATGAATCAACTGGGGATGCCTACTGAAATGAGACAGGCTCCTGCTTTAGCACAGGCTGATATTGAGCGAGTTGTGCTTCATAAAATTAGTAAGGTATGGGAGTTTCATTTTGTATTTTCTAATATTTTACCGATTGAAATCTTTTTAGAAATAAAGAAAGGTTTGAGTGAAGAATTTTCTAAGACAGGCAATAAAGCTGTTTTCGAAATCAAGGCTCTGTCTCAAGAATTTTCAAATCAACTCTTGCAGTCCTACTATAGGGAGGCTTTTTCTGAGGGGCCATGTGCTAGTCAAGGTTTTAAGTCTCTTTATCAAAATTTGCAAGTTCGTGCTGAGGGCAACCAACTCTTTATTGAAGGCTCTGAGGCGATTGATAAGGAACATTTTAAGAAGAATCATTTTCCTAATTTAGCCAAACAACTTGAAAAATTTGGTTTTCCTACTTTTAACTGTCAAGTAGAGAAAAATGATGTGCTGACCCAAGAGCAGGAAGAAGCCTTTCATGCTGAAAATGAGCAGATTGTTCAAGCGGCCAATGAGGAAGCGCTCCGTGCTATGGAGCAACTGGAACAGATGGCACCTCCTCCAGCGGAAGAGAAACCAGCCTTTGATTTTCAGGCCAAAAAGGCTGCGGCTAAACCCAAGCTGGACAAGGCGGAGATTACTCCTATGATCGAAGTGACGACGGAGGAAAATCGTCTGGTCTTTGAAGGGGTTGTTTTTGATGTGGAGCAAAAAGTGACTAGAACAGGGCGTGTTTTGATCAACTTTAAAATGACGGACTACACTTCCAGTTTTTCGATGCAAAAGTGGGTCAAGAATGAGGAAGAGGCCCAGAAGTTTGATCTAATCAAGAAAAATTCTTGGCTCCGAGTGCGTGGGAATGTGGAGATGAATAACTTCACACGCGATTTGACTATGAATGTGCAGGATGTGCAGGAAGTTGTTCACTATGAGCGGAAGGATTTGATGCCAGAAGGTGAGCGTCGGGTTGAGTTTCATGCTCATACTAATATGTCGACCATGGATTCTCTACCAGAGGTTGAAGAAATCGTTGCGACAGCTGCTAAGTGGGGTCACAAGGCTGTTGCCATCACGGACCACGGGAATGTCCAGTCCTTCCCACACGGCTATAAGGCGGCTAAGAAAGCGGGGATCCAGCTGATCTATGGTATGGAAGCCAATATCGTGGAGGACCGCGTTCCTATCGTTTATAACGAAGTGGAGATGGACTTGTCAGAAGCAACCTATGTGGTCTTTGACGTGGAAACGACGGGTCTATCAGCTATCTACAATGACTTAATTCAGGTTGCGGCCTCTAAGATGTATAAGGGGAATGTCATTGCTGAATTTGATGAATTTATCAATCCTGGGCATCCCTTGTCAGCTTTTACTACTGAGTTGACTGGAATTACAGATGACCATGTCAAAAATGCCAAACCACTAGAACAAGTTTTGCAAGAATTCCAAGAATTCTGCAAGGATACGGTCCTAGTTGCCCATAATGCGACCTTTGACGTTGGCTTTATGAATGCCAATTATGAGCGTCATGGTCTGCCAAAGATTAGTCAGCCAGTTATTGATACGCTGGAGTTTGCTAGAAACCTCTATCCTGAGTACAAACGTCATGGTTTGGGACCTTTGACCAAGCGCTTTGGTGTGGCTCTAGAACATCACCACATGGCCAACTACGATGCGGAAGCTACAGGTCGCCTGCTTTTCATCTTTATCAAAGAGGTAGCAGAAAAACATGGTGTGACCGATTTAGCTAGACTCAACATTGATTTGATTAGTCCAGATTCTTATAAAAAAGCTCGGATCAAGCATGCGACTATCTATGTCAAGAATCAGGTAGGTCTAAAAAATATCTTTAAACTGGTTTCTTTGTCTAATACCAAGTACTTTGAAGGAGTGCCACGGATTCCAAGAACGGTTCTAGATGCCCATCGGGAAGGTTTGATTTTAGGTTCGGCTTGCTCTGAAGGTGAAGTTTTTGATGCAGTCGTTTCCCAAGGTGTGGATGCGGCGGTTGAGGTGGCCAAGTATTACGACTTTATTGAGATCATGCCACCAGCTATCTATGCTCCATTGATTGCTAAGGAACAGGTCAAGGATATGGAGGAACTCCAGACCATTATCAAAAGTTTGATAGAAGTTGGAGACCGTCTTGGTAAGCCCGTTCTGGCTACGGGAAATGTCCACTATATCGAACCGGAAGAAGAGATTTATCGTGAAATTATTGTCCGTAGTTTGGGACAGGGAGCGATGATTAACCGAACTATCGGTCATGGAGAACATGCCCAACCGGCACCACTTCCAAAGGCTCATTTTCGAACGACCAATGAGATGTTGGATGAATTTGCCTTCTTGGGAGAGGAACTGGCACGCAAACTAGTTATTGAAAATCCCAATGCTTTGGCAGATATCTTTGAACCTGTTGAGGTTGTTAAGGGGGACTTGTATACGCCTTTCATCGACAAGGCTGAAGAAACAGTTGCCGAGTTGACCTATAAGAAGGCTTTTGAGATTTATGGAAATCCGCTGCCAGATATCGTTGATTTGCGGATTGAAAAAGAACTAACCTCTATTCTGGGGAATGGATTTGCTGTGATTTATCTGGCTTCCCAGATGCTGGTACAACGTTCCAATGAACGGGGCTACTTGGTTGGTTCTCGTGGGTCTGTCGGATCTAGTTTCGTTGCGACCATGATTGGGATTACGGAGGTCAATCCTCTCTCTCCTCACTATGTCTGTGGTCAGTGTCAGTACAGTGAGTTTATCACTGATGGTTCTTACGGTTCAGGTTTTGATATGCCCAATAAGGACTGTCCTAAATGTGGTCACAAACTCAGCAAAAATGGGCAAGATATTCCTTTCGAGACTTTCCTTGGTTTTGATGGAGACAAGGTGCCCGATATTGACTTGAACTTCTCGGGAGAAGACCAGCCTAGTGCTCACTTGGATGTGCGTGATATCTTTGGTGAGGAATACGCCTTCCGTGCAGGAACGGTTGGTACGGTGGCTGCCAAGACCGCTTATGGATTTGTCAAGGGTTACGAGCGAGATTATGGGAAGTTTTATCGTGACGCAGAGGTGGAACGCCTTGCTCAAGGTGCAGCTGGTGTCAAGCGGACAACAGGACAACACCCGGGGGGAATCGTTGTTATTCCTAACTATATGGATGTTTACGACTTTACGCCTGTCCAGTATCCAGCAGATGACGTGACGGCTGAATGGCAGACCACTCACTTTAACTTCCACGATATCGATGAGAACGTCCTCAAACTTGATGTACTGGGACATGATGATCCGACCATGATTCGAAAACTCCAGGACTTGTCTGGTATTGATCCTAATGAAATTCCTATGGATGATGAAGGCGTGATGGCACTCTTTTCAGGGACTGAAGTACTTGGGGTGACTCCTGAGCAAATTGGTACGCCGACGGGGATGTTGGGGATTCCAGAATTTGGAACCAACTTTGTACGTGGGATGGTAGATGAGACGCATCCGACGACTTTTGCGGAGTTGCTGCAGTTGTCAGGGTTGTCCCACGGTACCGACGTTTGGTTGGGAAATGCCCAGGATTTGATCAAGCAAGGAATTGCGGACCTATCAACCGTTATTGGTTGTCGGGACGATATCATGGTTTACCTCATGCATGCGGGTCTCGAGCCTAAGATGGCCTTTACCATCATGGAACGAGTACGTAAGGGCTTGTGGTTGAAGATTTCCGAAGAGGAGCGAAATGGCTACATCGAAGCTATGAAAGCCAATAAGGTGCCAGAGTGGTATATCGAGTCCTGTGGAAAAATCAAGTATATGTTCCCTAAAGCCCATGCAGCAGCCTATGTTATGATGGCCTTGCGTGTAGCTTACTTCAAGGTTCACCATCCGATTTATTACTACTGTGCTTACTTCTCAATCCGTGCTAAGGCTTTTGATATCAAGACTATGGGGGCGGGCTTGGATGCTATCAAGCGCAGAATGGCAGAAATTGCTGAAAAACGGAAGAACAATGAAGCCTCTAATGTGGAAATTGATCTTTATACAACTCTTGAGATTGTCAATGAGATGTGGGAGCGTGGTTTCAAGTTTGGAAAACTGGACCTCTATCGCAGTGATGCGATCGAATTCCTCATCGATGGGGACACTCTCATCCCACCGTTTGTAGCAATGGATGGTCTGGGAGAGAACGTTGCTAAGCAGTTGGTGCGAGCGCGCCAAGAGGGAGAATTTCTCTCTAAAACAGAACTCCGCAAGCGTGGCGGACTGTCATCTACCTTGGTTGAAAAGATGGATGAAATGGGGATTCTCGGCAATATGCCAGAGGATAATCAGTTGAGTTTGTTTGATGAGTTGTTTTAAAAAAATTCAAAAAAGTTAAAAGATGAATGAATTTTTTGATTAAACTGAGAAAAACTTAACAGTAGATTATTTATAGAAACAGGAGTACGGATTTATGGTTCAAAAAATTGACTTCCATCTTCATACTATTGCAAGCATAAAAGATTCTGAATTCATATTTTCATTAGATTGGTTGAGAAATTATGTTGAGGAAATGGAATTAGATGCGATAGCAATAACAAATCATGACTTATTTGATAAAGAAAATTTTGAAGAAATTACAGTAGCCTTAGACAAGGTTAAAGTTTACCCTGGAATTGAGCTTACCTTAGATGTTGGACATGTAAATATAATCTTTCCTATAGACTGCATTGATGAACTATTAACTTTTTCAGATTGGTTATCTCAGATTCATCAGACCCAGTCGGATAGTATAACTTGTGAACAGTTATGTGACAAATTACCTTGTTGGGAAAAAGGTATTTACATATTTGAACTTGGGAAGAGCAAAGGAATAAAAAAAGTACCAGACGTATTAAGTAGTGTTGTGCATGTTGGTGGTGTGCCTAACCAACTAAGATTTAATATTGCTCATAATAACCCTGACAGTTTAGTTCCTTGTCTATTTAGTGACGCTCACGCTACAGATAATGATACAGATAACCGAAATGATATTCAAAAATTGCGAAACAAACAAACCTATCTACAGATTGATTCATGTGAGTGGGAAGATATAAAAAGATGTTTGTATGATAGGAATAAAGTAAGCATAAATAAGGACAACCTTCAGGATGTTATTAACATTAACGGAGTAAATATTTCTTCAGGGCTTAACTTAGTAGTAGGAAAACGTGGAACTGGAAAAACCCATTTTTTGAATAAGATAAAAGAAGAGTACAGCGAAGATGAGTACTATGAAATAAAGCAATTTGAAACTGCTCGAGCTGATGAATATATTGAGAAACAAAGAAAAGAACAAGGTTTATCAGCTCTACATTCTTGGCAAGGAAAATACAAAAATCAATTTTTAAAGATTAAAAATTATTTAAATAATAACGAAACTGAACAAGAAAATATTGAATGCTTTTTGAACGATGTCAAAAGATTTGCTAATGAAATGGCTAGGAGTGAATCAAGTCAAAAATATTTACTATTTAAGGAGACTGAATTTGAATTTTCCAGCATAGAGTATATAGAAACTGCACTTTCAAATATTAAAGGAGTTATTGAAAAAGATGAAATATGGAAACTGTTGTCAAATAGTGTTCAAAAGAAAAATAATTTTGTTGATGTTTATTTAGAACTTAGAAACTTATACATAGAATTTAGAAAGGATAATGAGATTAAGAAAAAAGTTAATAAAATAATGACAGAGGTTAAATCTACTGTTACAGCCCGAACAGGAATTTCAAATGTTCAAGAATGTAGTATTAACAAAATAATTCACAGACAACAATTGGAGAAAAAAATCAATGAATTTTTAAATAGTATTGTCACTAAGAGTCCACAAAAAAACGAACGTCTACATGGCTATCAAATACAAGTTAATTTAGTTCCGTATGAATCTGCTAGTCAGTTTCAAAAAGAAATTGGAACGAAAGAAGCTGTCAATAATGATTTAATGGAAGCTTATAAAAACAAAGATTTTATTACTTTTTTAAATAATTTGAAGCGTAAAAACTTTTACAATGAAGCAAATTTCGCAGAATATTTAGTTCGTAAAGAAGTTAAACTTCTTGACTCAGATGGAGTCCCTGCTTCAGGTGGCCAAGCTGTAGGGTTCGCCTTGATGTTGAGATTAAATGAAGCTAAAAATAAGCCGATTATACTAATAGATGAGCCAGAATCCTCTCTGGATAATGCTTATATAAAAAGTGAGTTGAATACTGAATTAAAACAACTTGCGAGAAATAGCATGGTTGTAGTCATAACACATAATTCTACATTAGGAACACTACTAGAGCCAGATTATTTGATTGTAACTTCAAAAGACAATAACGGAAATTATTCTATTATGTCAGGGGAATTCAGTTCTAGTAAAATAAAAGATTCTATAAATGGTCTTGAAGAAAAAAGTCATGATAAATTTATTGAAGCGATGGAGTCTGGGATAGATTCTTACACTAAGAAGGGAGAAATATATGCAAATCTTAATAGTTGATACAGAGTGTCATTTTTTGATAGATAATAATAGGATAAAACCTGAAGACCTATCTAAGGACCATTTATTAAAATTGTTCAATGAAATTTATCAATTAGAAGACATTAATGTAATACAAATTCCTCAAGAAGATGAGATTAATAACATCAAAAATCCCGTAGAAAAAGAAATTGTTAATCAAATTATCCAAAAAGTAATAGAATTTGTTAATAACCTAGGACAAATAAAGCAAGATATAGAGTCATCATTTCCATGCCTTGATTAAAAAGATACATTTTCAGATTCGGAAATTAACCAAAACATTATCCTCCTTCAATCCATGTTTGCTGTGACCTTTACAGCCAATCGAGATAGTCGTTGGTTATATGAAATCTTGCAATTCTTGTTTAACCATATTGAAGAGTTAAATCAAACAGAATTTGCTAATCAGTTTAAGGATTTTCTGGAAAAAATGGCAGTAAGATATGCTAAGGAAAGATTGTTTACCGAAGATAAAAGTATCAAAAAATATGGGGCAATTCCTGTTTACGCTTTTAACTTTGTTGATTATGTTTTGTGGAAAAATCGTGAAGAATTGAAGAAAGATTACGATATTGAGTTTAAAGATTTTAAATTTGCTTATCGTCGCTCCATAGAGCATTGGTATCCTCAGAATCCAAATGGACATGATGGAGAGAGCCAATTACCTGCTGAGTTTTTACATTCCTTTGGCAATCTTTGTATCATTACCGATAGTCAGAACTCCAGGTTTGGCAACTCCTATCCAGAGGCTAAATTAGAACAATGGGAAAGAGAAGGGATATTCCATCGTCAGAGTTTAAAATTACAGATGATGGCAAAGATAACTTCTAAAAAAAATAGATGGGATATTGGTGAGATTCAATCTATGGAAAAAGAAGTGGAAAGGTATGTACAAAATTTTTGTAATAGCTAATTAAAACAAGCTTCAGTAAGCTTGTTTTTTAAAATACCAATATATGTGATATACTAGTAAGGGAGGATATTTCATGAAACTAAGAATTTTTGCGGAAGATAAGCCGGCTGAGAAGGTATTTGAATATCAATTAGAACTTGCTGATCAGACAATTCTTCTATCAACAGCACTCTTGTCAGGTGCTATTGCTTTAGCAGGATTATTCTCTGCTTTGAAAGAAAAATAAAAATAGAAAGAGAAAACAACATGGTTTTACCAAATTTTAAAGAAAATCTAGAAAAATATGCGAAATTATTGGTTGCGAACGGAATCAACGTGCAACCTGGTCACACTTTGGCTCTCTCTATCGATGTGGAGCAACGTGAGTTGGCTCACTTAATTGTCAAAGAAGCTTATGCATTGGGTGCGCATGAGGTTATCGTTCAGTGGACAGATGATGTCATTAACCGTGAGAAATTCCTCCATGCGCCAATGGAGCGTCTGGACAATGTGCCAGAATACAAGATTGCTGAGATGAACTATCTCTTGGAAAATAATGCTAGCCGTCTTGGGGTTCGTTCATCTGATCCAGGTGCCTTGAACGGAGTGGATGCTGAAAAGATTTCAGCTTCTGCTAAAGCTATGGGACTTGCCATGAAGCCAATGCGCATCGCAACGCAATCTAACAAGGTTAGTTGGACTGTAGCAGCCGCTGCTGGACTTGAGTGGGCTAAGAAAGTCTTTCCAAATGCTGCGAGCGATGAAGAAGCAGTAGATTTCCTTTGGGACCAAATCTTCAAAACTTGCCGTGTCTATGAAGAAGATCCTGTTAAGGCTTGGGAAGAGCATGCAGCTATCCTCAAGAGCAAGGCTGATATGCTTAATAAAGAGCAATTTTCAGCCCTTCACTACACAGCGCCAGGAACAGATTTGACACTTGGATTGCCAAAGAACCACGTTTGGGAATCAGCTGGTGCTATCAATGCACAGGGCGAAGGATTCTTGCCAAATATGCCGACTGAGGAAGTCTTCACAGCGCCTGACTTCCGTCGTGCAGATGGTTATGTAACCTCTACAAAACCGCTTAGCTATAACGGAAATATCATTGAAGGTATTAAGGTAACCTTTAAGGATGGACAAATCGTAGATATCACTGCTGAGAAGGGTGATCAGGTCATGAAAGACCTTGTCTTTGAAAATGCGGGTGCGCGTGCCTTGGGTGAATGTGCCTTGGTACCAGATCCAAGCCCAATTTCTCAGTCAGGCATTACCTTCTTTAACACCCTTTTCGATGAGAATGCTTCAAACCACTTGGCTATCGGTGCAGCCTATGCGACTAGCGTCGTTGGTGGAGCAGAGATGAGCGAAGAGGAACTTGAAGCTGCAGGGCTTAACCGTTCAGATGTTCACGTGGACTTTATGATTGGGTCTAGTCAAATGGATATCGATGGTATCCGTGAGGATGGGACACGTGTACCACTCTTCCGTAACGGAGATTGGGCAAATTAAGGAGATAATATGTTAGGAAGTATGTTCGTTGGTCTCCTAGTGGGATTTTTAGCAGGTACTCTGACCAATCGTGGAGAACGCATGGGATGTTTTGGAAAAATGTTTCTAGGCTGGATTGGTGCTTTTATAGGCCACTTGCTTTTTGGAACTTGGGGACCGATAATAGCAGGAACTGCTATTATTCCGGCAGTACTAGGTTCCATGATTGTCTTAGCGATTTTCTGGAGACGAGGAAGTTAATTTCTTAAATCTGATACTCAATGAAAATCAAAGAGCAAACTAGGAAACTAGCCCCAGGTTGCTCAAAGCACTGCTTTGAGGTTGTAGATAGAACTGACGAAGTCAGCTCAAAACACTGTTTTGAGGTTGCAGATAGAACTGACGAAGTCAGTAACATCTATACGGCAAGGTGACGTTGACGCGGTTTGAAGAGATTTTTGAAGAGTATGAAACGAAAAGGAGGTTGGTCATTGTACCAGCCTCCTTTTGAGTATGATATAATAGTTCTATGAGATTAGATAAATTTTTAGTAGCCTGCGCTGTGGGAAGTCGGACTGAGGTCAAAAACATGCTCAAGGCTGGGCGCGTGACGGTAAATGGTAAAAAAGAAAAGTCAGCTAAATTGCAGATTGATGAAGAAAGAGATGAGATTCGCTTTGATGGGCAAGTGTTGGAGTATGAAGAGTTTGTCTACTACATGATGAACAAGCCCCAAGGTGTTATTTCAGCGACTGAGGATCCCAAGCATAGAACCGTTCTGGACTTGTTGGATGACTTAGCTCGGAGCAAGGAAGTTTTCCCAGTAGGACGCTTGGATATTGATACACATGGTCTTCTACTCTTGACCAATGACGGCAAGCTTGCCCATGCTCTTCTTTCACCCAAGCGTCATGTGGACAAGACGTATCTGGCACAAGTCAAGGGAATCATGACCCAAGAAGATGTGGATATATTTGCTGAGGGCATTCCTCTCAAAGATTTTACCTGTCAGCCTGCTAAATTGGAGATTGTGTCGGTAGATTCAGAAAAGAATCAGAGTCAAATCCGTGTGACTATTGCAGAAGGGAAGTTCCATCAGGTCAAGCGTATGGTGGCATACTGTGGCAAGGAAGTAACAGACTTGCAACGTTTGACTATGGGAACTTTAGTTTTAGATGAGAACTTGCAGCGAGGAGAATGGCGTCGCTTGACCAAGGAAGAATTAGAGATTCTCCTTGCAAGTATTGCTTAGTTTGGTTTATATTCGAAAAAGGTGAGGGAGAATGTCCTCGCCTTTTATGTTTTTCAGTTGCTTACTTTGTGAAAAGAGTTATAATAGACTGTAGAATAAAAGGAGGAATCTATGAACGCGATTCAAGAATCATTTACTGATAAATTATTTGCCAACTATGAAGCAAATGTAAAATACCAAGCGATTGAAAATGCTGCTAGCCACAACGGAATTTTTGCAGCCCTTGAGCGTCGCCAAAGCCATGTAGACAATACGCCTGTTTTCTCATTGGATTTGACCAAGGACAAGGTAACCAACCAGAAAGCATCTGGTCGTTGCTGGATGTTTGCAGCTCTCAACACCTTCCGTCACAAACTCATCTCACAATACAAACTGGAGAATTTTGAGTTGTCACAGGCCCACACCTTCTTCTGGGACAAGTATGAGAAATCAAACTGGTTCTTGGAGCAAGTCATTGCGACTGCAGACCAAGACTTGACGAGCCGCAAGGTTAAATTCCTACTTCAAACACCACAACAAGACGGTGGTCAGTGGGATATGGTCGTTTCTCTCTTTGAGAAATACGGTGTCGTGCCTAAGTCAGTTTACCCTGAGTCTGTTTCATCTAGTAGCAGCCGTGAACTAAATGCCATTCTCAACAAATTGCTTCGTCAAGATGCTCAAATTTTGCGTGACTTGCTTGCTTCTGGCGCAGACCAAGCGACTGTCCAAGCTAAGAAAGAAGACCTCTTGCAAGAAATCTTTAACTTCCTTGCTATGTCATTAGGTCTTCCACCACGTCAGTTTGACTTTGCTTATCGCGATAAGGATAACAACTACCAAAGCGAAAAGGGCATTACACCACAAGAGTTTTACAAGAAATATGTCAATCTTCCGCTAGAAGACTATGTTTCTGTTATCAACGCACCAACTGCTGACAAGCCTTACGGCCAATCTTACACAGTTGAGATGTTGGGAAATGTGGTTGGTAGCCGTGCTGTTCGCTACATCAACGTACCGATGGAACGCTTGAAAGAATTGGCGATTGCTCAAATGCAAGCAGGTGAGACTGTTTGGTTTGGTTCTGATGTTGGTCAGCTCAGCAACCGTAAAGCTGGAATCCTTGCGACAGATGTTTATGACTTTGAATCAAGCATGGATATTCAATTCACTCAAGACAAGGCTGGACGTCTGGACTACAGCGAAAGCTTAATGACCCACGCTATGGTCTTGACAGGTGTGGACTTGGACGAAAATGGCAAGTCAACCAAGTGGAAAGTTGAAAACTCTTGGGGAGAAAAGGTCGGTACAGATGGTTACTTTGTTGCCTCAGACGCTTGGATGGACGAATACACTTACCAAATCGTTGTTCGCAAAGAATTGTTAACAACTGAAGAACAAGCTGCTTATGAAGCAGAACCAATTGTACTTGCACCATGGGATCCAATGGGAGCCTTGGCAGAATAATACTCTTCGAAAATCTCTTCAAACCACGTCAGCATCGCCTTGCCGTAGGTATATGTTACTGACTTTGTTAGTTCTATCTGCAACCTCAAAACAGTGTTTTGAGTAACCTGCGGCTAGCTTCCTAGTTTGTTCTTTGATTTTCATTGAGTATAAAAACATAGAAAAAAGGAATCAGGTTTAGAACCTGGTTCCTTTTGAGTTTCTTGATTACATGATACCGAAGAAACGAGCTGCGATACCTACTGCAAAGAGTGCAAGGATGATTGAGATTGGTGATACTTTTTTCTTAAGCAACCACATGCAAAGGAAAGTAAGGAGAAGTCCCATCAATCCTGGAATCAATGAGTTCAACTGACCTTGAAGGGTTTGTGGTTGAATCTTATCTAGGCTCAATCCACCAAGTGCTTGACCAAGGATACCTTTCAATTCAGCACCTGATACAGGACCTTCTGGGAAGTTGATGTAGGCACCTTCAGCCAATTGTTTACCTGGAAGGTTAACAGTGAAGTTGATCGATACCCAACGTTGTACAAGAACGGCAAGAATGAACATACCAAGGATAGAAGCACCTTTAGTGATGTCTTTCAAGATACCACCAGACATATCTTTAGTGATTTCAGATCCAGCCTTGTAACCAAACTCTTGTGTGTACCATAGGAAGGCCATACGGATAGCATTCCATCCGAAGAAGAAGAGAAGTGGACCAACCAAGTTACCAGATGCAGCAAGTGATGCACCAAGAGCTCCAAGGATAGGACGAACTGTAAACCAGAATACTGGGTCACCGATACCAGCAAGAGGTCCCATCATACCGATTTTAACCCCTTGGATAGCAGCATCGTCGATTTCAACACCGTTCGCACGTTCTTCTTCAAGTGCAAGAGTAACCCCCATGATTGGAGCAGCTACGTATGGGTGAGTATTGAAGAACTCAAGGTGGCGCTCAAGAGCAGCAGCTTGATCTTCTTTAGTAGTGTACAATTTTTTGATAGCTGGGATCAATGAGTAAGCCCAACCCAAGTTTTGCATACGCTCGTAGTTCCAAGAACCTTGAAGGAATTGTGAACGCCACCAAACTTTTTTACGATCTGATTTTGATAATTGAAGTTTTTCAGTCATGATTGTTCCCCTTTCTAGTAGTCTTCTAGGATATCACCGATTGGGTCGTTAGAAGTCGCAGCTCCGCCGCCACCGTTACCACCTTGTTTTGAAAGGTTAAGGTAGATGAAGGCAAGGGCAACACCGACTACACCAAGGGCAATCAAAGTCAATTGAGAAATCGCAGCAAAAGCAAAACCGATTGCGAAGAATGGCCATACTTCACGAGTTGCCATCATGTTGATAACCATAGCGTAACCAACGGCAACGACCATAGCACCACCGACAGCCATACCACCGTTCAACCAGTCTGGCATCAATTTAAGAGCATCTTGAACGGCAGAAGCTGGGATAGCGATAAGGAAGGCTGCAGGGATAGCAATACGAAGACCTTGAAGAAGAAGTGCGATAAAGTGAGCACGTTCAACAGCCGCAATATTTCCTTCTTTAGCAGCAGCATCTGCAGTGTGAACCAAACCAACTGAGATTGTACGAACAATCATAGTCAAGAAAAGTCCAGCTACGGCAAGAGGGATAGCTGTTGCTGTTGCAACGGCGATACCTTCAGTAGTAAAGTTACCACCTTTGATCAAGATGATTGCTGCGGCAACAGATGCAAGAGCAGCGTCAGGAGCTACGGCAGCTCCGATGTTTGCCCAACCAAGGGCGATCATTTGAAGTGATCCACCAAGCATAACCCCTGCTTCGAGGTTACCAGTTGCAAGTCCGATAAGGGTACATGCGACGATTGGTTGATGGAATTGGAATTGGTCGAGGATACCTTCAAGACCTGCAAGGAAGGCAACAACTACAACCAAGACAGCAGAAATAATTGAAATATCTGACATGGTTTTATTCCTTTTCTATTTAATGATAATAAAGTGAAAATTTTCTTAGGATTCTTCTATAGTTTAATGTCTATTATTGAACGTTGGCTTTGTTAATCAAGTCAAACAAATCTTTTTTAGTGTCGTTTGGTACTTTACGTACGTCAAATTCAACACCGAGGTCACGCATTTTTTCAAATGTAGCAACGTCATCTTTGTCCATAGACAAAACGTTGTTGACCATTGTTTTACCTGTTGAGTGAGCCATTGATCCTACGTTAAGGGTCTTGATTGGTACGCCACCTTCGATTGCACGAAGGGCATCTTGAGGTGTTTCAAACAAGATAAGGGCATGTGTTTCTCCAAAACGTGGGTCTTTTGAAACCTCAATCAATTTTTGGATTGGTACAACATTGGCTCTGACATTATTTGGAGCTGCTTGTTTAATCAATTCTTTACGAAGATCGTCGTTGGCAACGTTATCTGAAGCAACGATAATACGGTCTGCTTTTGAATCTGGAGTCCAAGCAGTTGCAACCTGACCGTGAAGGAGACGAGTGTCCAGACGGGCAAGGTTAATCTTGAGTTTTCCATCTCCGATAACAGTTCCTTCTGGGATAGCAGCTTGGGCAACTGGAGCAGCTGCAGCGCTTGCTGATTCCTCAGTTGGATTGAGCTCTTCTGGAAGAGCTTTGATGCCATCTTTGGCTTCTTTAATAATATTAGCAGCGACTTTTTCTACACCTGCAGCAGCGTCCATCAGGCGCTCTGTGTAGGCTTGGATTAACATCGGTAAGTTAAGTCCTGTGATGATAGCAAACTTACGTTCAGGATTTTCTCCCATCACGCGACTAGCTTGGTTAAATGGAGATCCACTCCAAAGGTCAGCCAAAACTAGAACCTCATCTTCTGCGTCAAATGCAGCAACAGCGTTATTAAACTTAGCGTATAGATCATCAGGACCTTCATTTGGCATAAAGGTTACAACTTGAACCTTTTCTTGTTCACCAAAGATCATAGATCCTGACTGATGAATACCCGCAGCAAATTCGCCGTGGCTCGCAATAATGATTCCGATACTCATTATTGTCATTCCTCCTTTTTTGTTTTAGTTTTCGTTTAAGAAAACTTTAAGACTAGATAAGTATAAACCGTTTTCATATAAAAAGCAACTATTTGATATAAAATATTCAAGAAAACATTTAAATAGTGTATTTAATAATATTGATATAATAAGGTTTCGAGAAGACATAGTAATTTTTGATATTAAAATTTAATATAAAAAAGTTGGAAGCGCATTCCAACTTTTAAAGTAGGTTTTTATTAGATTAGTGGGTGAAGTCGAGTACCATACGTCCTTGGATTTGACCTTTTTCCATTTCGTCAAAAATGGCTACGGCATCTTCGACTGGGCGTTTTTGGACAACTGGAACTACTAAACCTTCTGCACCGAATTGGAAGGCTTCTTCCAAGTCTTTACGAGTTCCAACAAGAGAACCGATGACTTGGATTCCATCTAGAACGGTTTTCACGATGCTGAGTTCCATCATTTCAGAAGGGAGACCAACAGCGACTACGCGACCACCAGCACGAACTGAGTCAACAGCCTGGTTGAAGGCAACTTTAGATACAGCAGTTACGACAGCTGAATGAGCTCCACCATCAGTTTTTTCCTTGATGAGTCCAGGTACATCTTCAACTTCGAGGCCGTTAATAACAATGTCAGCGCCTACTTCTTTTGCAAGGGCAAGTTTGTCGTTATTGATATCAACTGCGATGACATGAGCATTGAATACTTTTTTAGCGTATTGAACAGCTAGGTTACCAAGTCCACCAGCACCGTAAAGAACAACCCATTGGCCTGGTTCAACTTTTGCTTCTTTTATAGCTTTATAGGTTGTTACACCAGCACATGTGATAGAAGAGGCTTGGGCTGGATCAAGTCCGTCAGGAACTTTAACAGCATAGTCTGCAGTTACGATACATTGTTCAGCCATACCACCATCTACTGAGTAGCCGGCATTTTTCACTGTACGGCAAAGGGTTTCGCGACCAGTTGTACAGTATTCGCAAGTGCCACATCCTTCAAAGAACCAAGCAACGCTGACGCGGTCACCGACTTTAAGGCTTTTCACATCTGGGGCAATTTCTTTAACGATACCAACACCTTCATGTCCTAGGACACGTCCTGGTACCTGACCGAAGTCGCCATGGGCAACGTGAAGGTCAGTGTGGCAAACACCACAGTATTCAATTTCTACAAGTGCTTCCCCAGTTTCAAGTGGACGGAGTACTTTTTCTTCAATAGCAACACCAGTGCTTTCTGGATTTACAACAACAGCTTTCATAGCTATCCTCCTTGATATTAACGGAGAGCAGGAGAAACAGGACTGGATTGATTTTGTATCAACAGAGTCGAGTATGACGAGCTCTCTTGTATTTATATGTGAAGTATATCACAAAAGAAAGCCTTTTCCAAGGTTTTGGAGGCAAAAAGTAGAACAATCGATTAACCGGTTGATGAGACTGTGAAAAGAGCACAAAGACCAGCTCGTAAGCTGGTCAATATGGACTATAAGAATAAGTCTTGCAGGGTTTTGGCAACACCGTCTTGGTCATTGGTCAGAGAAATTTGCTCATCTGCATAGGGGAGTAGCTCAGGATTGGCATTTTTCATGGCATAACCTTTCCCAGCAAAAGCGAGCATTTCGGTATCATTGTGCTCATCTCCAAAAGCAATTAAATCTTTTTTGTCACGGTTCATTACCTTGAGCAAGTAGTCCAAAGCAAAGGCCTTGTTGACACCTTTTGGGGTACATTCAAGGATATTGAGCGGACCTCCCCAGGTATTAATAGAAAGTTGATGCTGGTAGAAGGTGTTCATTTCTTTTGCCAAGGCATATTTGTCACTGGCTCTAGTCTGCAAGAGAATACAGTTAGGATCCTTGGTCACCAATTCAGGCTGAAATTGATCTTCAGGCTGGAAAGCTTCTACACCAAATAGTTTTGGATTGGCAATTTCTTCATTAGGATTTGTAATGTAGAATTTTTTACGGTATTCTCCAGCGATAAAATCGGCTTGAATGTCCTCTGAACGTCGAACCATGTCTAGCAGATATTTTTTGTCTACCGTCAAACACTTTTCAAAGTTCCAAACTTGGTCTGGTAAATGAGTGAGGGAGCCGTTGAAATTAATCATAGGAGTGTCTAAGCCTAGTTCACGGTAAAAATCTTTTGACATGCGGTAAGGGCGCCCTGTCGTAATAATAACCTGATGGCCTTTTTCAGCAACTTTTTTAATAGTTTCTTTGGTAAAGTCAGAAATCTGACTGTCCGAGTTGAGCAGGGTTCCATCAAGGTCAACTGCAATAATTTTTTTCGTCATAGGGACCTTTCTAGTGTCTTTTCAGATAAGATGTCTACTATTATAACAAAAAGCAGGCAGAAAAGCAGATTCCAAACAAAAAATGAAATTCTATCAATTTCTTAAATAAATCAAACAAAGATATTGAAAAAGTGAATGATAAATGGTATAATTCTATTATTGTTCGTAAAAATTAAAAGGAGATTAATAATGGACAAATTATTTAAACTAAAAGAGAACGGTACAGACGTTCGTACAGAGGTTCTCGCTGGTTTAACAACTTTCTTTGCAATGAGTTATATTCTCTTTGTAAACCCACAAATTCTTTCGCAAACAGGGATGCCTGCTCAAGGTGTCTTCCTAGCGACGATCATTGGTGCAGTAGCGGGTACCTTGATGATGGCCTTCTATGCTAACTTACCTTATGCCCAAGCGCCAGGTATGGGTCTTAATGCCTTCTTTACCTTCACAGTCGTATTTGGACTTGGTTATTCTTGGCAAGAAGCCTTAGCTATGGTCTTCATCTGTGGTGTCATCTCATTGATTATTACCTTGACAAATGTTCGTAAAATGATCATTGAATCGATTCCAAATGCTCTTCGCTCAGCTATTTCAGCCGGTATCGGTGTCTTTCTTGCCTACGTGGGGATTAAGAATGCTGGACTTTTGAAATTCTCTATCGATCCAGGAAATTACACGGTTGCAGGAGAAGGGGCTGATAAAGCTCAAGCAGCGATTACAGCAAATGCTTCAGCAGTTCCAGGCTTGGTCAGCTTTAATAATCCAGCTGTTTTGGTGGCTCTTGCAGGACTTGCTATCACAATCTTCTTTGTTATCAAAGGAATTAAAGGGGGAATTATCCTCTCTATCTTGACAACAACTGTTCTTGCTATCGCAGTTGGTTTGGTAGATTTGTCTAGTATCGATTTTGCTAATAACCATGTTGGTGCAGCCTTTGAAGACTTGAAGACAGTCTTTGGTGCAGCTCTTGGTTCAGAAGGTTTGGGAGCTTTGATTTCAGATACAGCTCGCTTGCCTGAAACTCTGATGGCTATTCTTGCCTTCTCATTGACAGATATTTTTGACACGATTGGTACCTTGATCGGTACAGGTGAAAAAGTTGGTATCGTAGCGACAAATGGGGAAAACCACCAATCAGCTAAGTTGGATAAGGCTCTTTATTCTGACTTGATTGGTACTTCAATTGGTGCCATCGCTGGTACTTCGAACGTAACGACTTATGTCGAGTCTGCTGCTGGTATCGGTGCAGGTGGACGTACTGGTTTGACAGCCTTGGTCGTGGCAATCTGTTTTGCGATCTCAAGCTTCTTTAGCCCACTTCTAGCGATTGTACCAACAGCCGCTACAGCTCCAATCTTGATTATCGTTGGGATTATGATGTTGGCTAGCTTGAAAAATATCCATTGGGATGATATGTCTGAAGCGGTTCCTGCTTTCTTCACATCTATCTTTATGGGATTCAGCTACTCTATCACTCAAGGGATTGCAGTTGGTTTCTTGACTTACACTTTGACTAAGCTTGTTAAAGGTCAAGCTAAAGATGTTCATGTCATGATTTGGATTTTGGATGCCTTGTTTATCCTTAACTACATCAGCATGGCTTTATAATAGGATAACCCAGGGGGATTTTCCCCCTTTTTTAATACAAAGGAGATAGGTGATGAAAGAGAAAAATATGTGGAAAGAATTATTGAATCGTGCAGGTTGGCTGTTAATCTTTTTTCTGGCGACAATTTTATATCAGATTCCTATAGGGGTTACTGCTATTTTAACTTTAAATGCAGTACCACTGTTGCAGTCAGGACTGATAGTTGCTGGTATTTCGATTGTGGTTCTGGTGCTATTTATTATTGGAGCTCGTAAAACACAATTAGCAAGTTTTAATTTTTCTTTTTTTAGAGCTAAGGATTTGGCACGTTTGGGATTAAGTTATTTAGTCATTATCTGTTCAAATATACTTGGTTCCATTTTATTGCAACTATCAAATGAGACGACAACAGGGAATCAGTCTCAGATTAACGATATGGTTCAGAATAGTTCTCTGATTTCCAGTTTCTTCTTGTTGGCCTTGCTTGCTCCAATTTGTGAGGAAATCTTGTGCCGTGGGATTGTTCCTAAAAAGATTTTCCGAGGCAAGGAGAATTTGGGATTTGTAGTCGGTACGATTGTGTTTGCTTTATTGCATCAACCAAGTAATTTACCTTCTTTATTGATTTATGGAGGTATGTCGATCGTTCTATCTTGGACGGCTTACAAGACCCAACGTTTGGAAATGTCTATCTTACTTCACATGATTGTGAATGGGGTTGCTTTCTGTTTGTTGGCTCTCGTGGTGATTTTGAGTCGGACATTAGGGATCTCTGTTTAAGATTTTTGACAATTGCTTACTTGTTTCTACTGGGAAAAAGATGAATGCAATTGTGTCCATCTTTTTCTTTTTATGGTAAAATAGAGAAATAATATGGTGAAAAGCCTTGAGGGAGTGACCGATATGTCAAGTAAAGCCAATCATGCAAAGACAGCTATTTGCGGAATTATCAATGTAACCCCAGATTCCTTTTCGGATGGTGGTCAATTTTTTGCTCTTGAGCAGGCACTCCAGCAGGCTCGTAAATTGATAGCAGAAGGAGCCAGCATGCTAGATATCGGCGGTGAATCGACTCGACCAGGAAGAAGTAGCTATGTTGAGATAGAAGAGGAAATCCAGCGTGTTGTTCCAGTGATTAAAGCCATTCGCAAGGAAAGTGATGTCCTCATCTCTATTGATACTTGGAAGAGTCAGGTGGCAGAGGCTGCTTTGGCTGCTGGTGCCAATCTAGTTAATGATATCACTGGTCTTATGGGTGATGAGAAAATGGCTCATGTGGTTGCTAAGACTGGAGCGAAAGTAGTCATTATGTTTAATCCAGTCATGGCGCGACCTCAGCACCCTAGCTCGCTCATCTTCCCTCATTTTGGTTTTGGACAAGCTTTTACAGAGGAAGAGTTAGCTGACTTTGAAACATTGCCAATCGAAGACTTGATGGAGGCTTTCTTTGACAGAGCCCTAGCGAGAGCGGACGAAGCTGGTATTGCACCAGAAAATATCCTGTTGGATCCAGGAATTGGCTTTGGTCTGACCAAGAAAGAAAATCTGCTTCTTTTACGGGACTTGGATAAACTACATCAGAAGGGGTATCCAATCTTTCTTGGAGTGTCGCGCAAGCGGTTTGTCATCAATATCCTTGAAGAAAATGGTTTTGAAGTCAATCCTGAGACAGAACTTGGTTTCCGCAATCGAGATACGGCTTCTGCTCATGTAACCAGTATCGCTGCGAGACAGGGTGTGGAAGTGGTGCGCGTGCATGATGTAGCTAGTCACAAGATGGCGGTTGAAATTGCCTCCGCTATTCGTCTGGCTGATGAAGCGGAAAATTTAGATTTAAAACAATATAAGTAAGATGAAAGAAATTGAAAACAATCAGTGGCTTGCCCACTATCGGACCGACCAACCGCATTTTGGCTTGGAACGAATGGTGGAACTGTTAGCTTTGCGTGGCAATCCCCATCTCAAACTCAAGGTTATCCATATCGGAGGGACCAATGGCAAGGGTTCGACCATTGCTTTTTTGAAAAAGATGCTAGAAAAGCTAGGGCTGAGAGTTGGCGTGTTTAGCTCACCCTATCTCATTCATTACACAGACCAGATTAGCATCAATGGGGAATCTATCCCAGAAGCGAGACTAGAAGCTCTCATGGTGGACTATCAGTCTTTGCTTGAGGGGGAGAAGGGCCTTGCTTTACAAGGAACGACCGAATTTGAGATTATCACAGCCATAGCCTATGACTACTTTGCCTCGGAGCAAGTAGATGTGGCTATCATGGAAGTGGGCATGGGTGGACTTTTGGATAGTACCAATGTTTGCCAGCCTATTTTGACAGGAATTACGACTATTGGATTGGACCATGTAGCCCTACTTGGTGACACCTTGGAAGCTATAGCAGAGCAGAAAGCTGGTATTATCAAACAAGGTATTCCCTTGGTGACAGGTCGTATTGCTCCAGAAGCTTTGGCTGTGATTGACCGCATTGCGGAAGGGAAAGATGCACCGAGACTTGCCTACGGGACAGATTATCAAGTTAGTCATCAAGAGAGTGTGGTAACGGGTGAAGTCTTTGACTATACTAGTTCTCTCAGACAAGGTCGCTTCCAGACTGGCCTGCTTGGTTTGCACCAGATAGAGAATGCTGGGATGGCCATAGCTTTACTTGATACTTTTTGTCAAGAAGTTGGTCGAAAGTTACCAGCTAATATCTTGATTGCTCAAGCTCTGGAAGAAACAAGTTGGCCAGGGCGTTTGGAAATCGTGTCAAGGAACCCCTTGATGATCTTGGATGGGGCCCACAATTCCCATGCTATCAAGGCTTTAATAGCAACCTTGCAAGAACGTTTTGCGGATTATCGTAAGGAAATCCTCTTTACTTGTATCAAAACCAAGGCCTTGGAGGATATGTTGGATTTGTTGGAGCAAATCCCAGATACCGAGCTTACTCTGACACATTTTGACGATAGTCGGGCGACTGATGAAAGCGTGCTGGAAGAGGCAGCTAAGTCTAGAAATCTCAGCTACCAAGGTTGGCAGGATTTTCTAGAGCAGAAATTGACAGATAAAAAAGAAGAGAAAAAAACAGTTAGGATTGTCACAGGTTCTTTGTATTTCTTGAGCCAAGTGAGAGCCTATCTGATGGAGAGGAAGAACGAAAATGAATACACAAAAGATTGAAACAGCTGTAAAAATGATTATCGAGGCTGTCGGAGAGGACGCTAACCGTGAGGGCTTGCAGGAAACGCCTGCTCGTGTGGCCCGTATGTACCAAGAGATTTTTTCAGGTCTTGGTCAAACAGCGGAGGAACATTTGTCAAAATCCTTTGAGATTATTGACGATAATATGGTGGTAGAAAAAGATATCTTTTTCCACACTATGTGTGAACACCACTTTCTACCATTTTATGGGAGAGCACATATTGCCTACATTCCAGATGGTCGTGTGGCAGGTTTGTCTAAGCTAGCCCGTACGGTTGAAGTTTATTCTAAAAAGCCGCAAATTCAAGAACGTTTGAATATCGAAGTGGCCGATGCCTTGATGGAGTATCTAGGTGCTAAAGGAGCCTTTGTTGTCATTGAGGCGGAACATATGTGTATGAGTATGCGTGGTGTTAGAAAACCAGGTACTGCAACCTTGACGACAGTAGCTCGTGGTCTATTTGAAACAGATAAGGACCTCCGAGACCAGGCTTATCGTTTAATGGGGCTATAATACTCTTCGAAAATCAAATTCAAACCACGTCAGCTTTCATCTGCAACCTCAAAACAGTGTTTTGAGCAGCCTGCGGCTAGCTTCCTAGTTTGCACTTTGATTTTCATTGAGTATAAAAAGAATCCGCTTGAAGCGGATTTTTCTAGAAAGGAATCATTATGGATCAACTGCAGATTAAGGATTTGGAAATTTTTGCCTATCATGGTCTTTTTCCTAGTGAGAAAGAATTGGGGCAGAAGTTTGTTATTTCCGCAATCCTATCCTATGATATGACCAAGGCGGCTACAGACTTGGATTTGACGGCCTCTGTCCATTACGGAGAACTGTGTCAGCAGTGGACGACTTGGTTTCAGGAGAGCACTGAAGATTTGATTGAAACGGTAGCCTACAAACTGGTAGAACGTACTTTTGAGGCCTATCCTCTTGTCCAAGAAATGAAGCTGGAACTGAAAAAACCTTGGGCGCCAGTGCATTTACCACTAGATACTTGCTCGGTAACCATTCATCGCCGCAAGCAACGGGCCTTTATCGCCCTAGGAAGCAATATGGGAGATAAACAAGCAAACTTGAAACAAGCCATTGAGAAAATGCGAAATCGAGGTATCCATATTCTCAAAGAGTCCAGAGTCTTGACGACGGAGCCTTGGGGGGGGGTGGAGCAGGATAGCTTTGCCAATCAAGTGGTTGAGGTAGAAACCTGGTTGCCGGCCCCAGTTCTATTAGAGACCTTGTTAGCCATTGAGTCAGAGATGGGACGGGTGAGAGAAGTGCATTGGGGGCCTCGTTTGATTGATTTGGACTTGCTCTTTGTGGAGGACCAGGTCATTTATACAGATGACCTTATCTTGCCTCATCCTTACATAGCGGAACGCCTTTTTGTTCTTGAGTCTCTACACGAAATTGCGCCTCATTTTATCCATCCTACATTGAAGCAACCAATTCGCAACTTGTATAATGCTTTGAAAAAATAAAAAAACTCTAGTTTTCAGTCGTTTGTAACTGAAGGCTAGAGTTTTTATACTCTTCGAAAATCTCTTCAAACCACGTCAGCGTCGCCTTACCGTAGGTATGGTTACTGACTTCGTCAGTTTCATCTGCAACCTCAAAACGATGTTTTGAGCTGACTTCGTCAGTTCTATCCACAACCTCAAAACAGTGTTTTGAGCAACCTGCGGCTAGCTTCCTAGTTTGCTCTTTGATTTTCATTGAGCATTAAAATAGGTCATTTTCTTCTGGGAGGAGGATAGTTTCTCTACCGTCCATATCTAAAACCAGTACTCTCGGGGGATAAAGAGGGTCGAAAGGGTGGTTAAAATCAAAATCAATGGCTGTAGGGAGGTGTTGACTTGAGAAGTGGAAGGTAATTTTTCCTTGGTTATTGAGCAATTGAAACTCAAGTTCTTCTTCCAATTCAAAGACATTTTTTAAGAAATGGTCGATGATATACCAAAAAGAGTCAATAACGTCATCAGGCAAGCTGGTAACAATGCCAAAACTAGCTGACCGCATGTGGGTATTGGTAAAAGCCATATTTCTTCCCCTTTCTTTTCCCTTATCATACAGCAAATAGGATTAAAAATCAAGAAAAGGTGATTTTTTCTTCATAAACATAGCTTCCTATGAAATTTTTTCAAATAATCTTCAAAAAATGCTTGAAAGTGTTTACAAATAGTGATAAAATGGAATAAGTAGAATCATGAAAACGAAATTTTCATACCGTCTCTTTTTTGGAGTTTCGTGAGGTATGATATAGAAAGGAAATGGAATGAATACAGACGATACAGTAACGATTTATGATGTCGCCCGTGAAGCCGGAGTTTCAATGGCGACGGTTAGCCGTGTAGTCAATGGCAATAAGAATGTAAAAGAGAATACCCGTAAAAAAGTGCTTGAGGTAATTGACCGTTTGGATTACCGTCCAAATGCTGTGGCGCGTGGTCTTGCAAGTAAAAAGACAACCACTGTCGGTGTGGTGATCCCAAATATTACCAATGGCTATTTCTCAACGCTTGCTAAAGGGATTGACGATATCGCTGAAATGTACAAGTACAATATCGTCCTTGCCAATAGTGATGAGGATGATGACAAGGAAGTTTCAGTTGTCAATACCCTGTTTTCTAAGCAAGTGGATGGTATCATCTTTATGGGGTACCACTTGACTGAAAAAATTCGTTCAGAGTTTTCTCGTTCTCGAACACCAGTTGTTCTTGCAGGAACTGTGGATGTAGAACATCAGCTTCCAAGTGTCAATATTGACTACAAACAAGCAACGATTGATGCAGTAACCTACCTTGCTAAAGAAAATGAGCGCATTGCTTTCGTTAGCGGTCCACTAGTGGATGATATCAATGGTAAGGTTCGTTTGGTTGGCTACAAGGAAGCCTTGAAAAAAGCAGGTATTTCTTATAGCGAAGGATTGGTATTTGAGTCTAAATACACTTATGAAGATGGCTATGCCTTGGCAGAACGCTTGATTTCATCAAATGCAACTGCAGCAGTTGTAACAGGTGATGAATTGGCAGCAGGTGTCTTGAACGGTCTTGCTGATAAGGGTGTGTCAGTGCCAGAAGAGTTTGAAATCATTACTAGTGATGATTCACAAATCTCTCGCTTTACCCGTCCAAACTTGACAACTATTGCCCAACCTCTTTATGACCTTGGTGCTATTAGTATGCGTATGTTGACTAAGATTATGCACAAGGAAGAGTTGGAAGAACGTGAAGTTCTCTTACCTCATGGTTTGACAGAACGTCGCTCAACACGAAAACGTAAATAGAAAAAATCAGGAAATCGTGAAGATTTCCTGATTTTGCTTTCTGGAGAAGAGACTTATCCTTCCATATAGTCTTTCAAAGCCTGTCCTGTTAGTCCGGCATTGAGGGCGATGAGGAGTTTCAAACGGGCTTTTTGGGCGTTGAGTTCTTTAACAAAGAAAACGCCTGATTTTTGCAACTGTACGCCTCCACCCTGGTAGGCATAAACAGGCTCGGCAATACCGTTAAAGCATCGTGATACCAGAGCGACAGGGATTCCTTTTTGCAGAAGGCTTTCTAATTTTTGAGCCGTTTCTTTTGGAATATTACCAGCTCCGAAGGCTTGGATAATCAAACCGTCCAATTGTTTCAAATCCAGCATATCAATCAGCTCATCTGTCATACCAGCATAAGCAGAGATGATAGGGACTAAGCCTTGTATGTGATTAAGGTCAAAGCGAACACGAGGTTCAGCTGTTTTGAAGTAGAGTATTTCCTGTTTCATGATGAGGCCAAGGGGGCCGTGGGTAGGAGTCTGGAAGGTACTGACGTTGGTCGTATGTGTTTTGGTAACATACTTGGCGGCGTGGATTTCATCGTTCATAACGACCAAAACTCCTTTGTCAGCAGCCCTGTCATCGCTAGCCACTCGTAAAGCGCTTAGATAATTATAAACACCGTCACTACCGAGCTCGTTGGAGCTACGCATGGCCCCTGTTAGAACGATGGGCATGTGGGGAACTTCCATGGTATCAAGGAAATAGGCTGTTTCCTCTAAAGTATCAGTCCCGTGTGTGATCACCACTCCATCGTAGTTAGCAGCTTCCTCTTTGATTTTTTGGTAGAGGGCCAGCATATGCTTGGGTTTGATATGGGGGCTTGGCAGGTTAAAAAAGTCTAAGGCGTGGACTTGGATTCCTTCGAGGGGATTGGACACATGGTTCATGGGATTATCTGAACTAGTTACAACAGCGCCAGAAGCATCGGCCTGCATGGAAATAGTTCCACCTGTATGTAAAACAAGGATTTTCTTAGGCATGATTTACTCACTCTTTCTGAAATGTGGTATAATCATTGTATCACAAAAGGGGAGATTGGGATAGGATGGAAGTCAAAGCTGTTTTTTTTGATATCGATGGAACCTTGGTTAACGATCGCAAGAGTGTTTTGAAATCCACTAAGGACGCGATTAAGATTGTCAAAGAACAAGGGGTGCTTGTTGGTGTAGCAACGGGTCGAGGACCTTTTTTTGTTAAGGAATTGATGGACGATTTAGATCTAGATTTCGCAGTAACCTATAATGGCCAGTATATCTTTACTAAAGACAGAGTCTTGTTCACGAGTCCTATTTCCAAGTTACATTTGCGCCAGCTTATTACGTATGCTAAAAAAGAGGGCAAGGAGATTGCCCTAGGGACCAAGGATGCCATGCTGGGTTCTAAAATCATGTCCTTTGGTCTGGGCTCTTTTTCCCAACGAATCAGTCGCTTCGTTCCCTCAGTTTTAACTCGGACGGTGAGTCATTCCTTTAATCGTATGGTCAGCAAGGTTGTTCCCCAAAAGGAAGAAGACCTGCTTCAACTGATGAATCAGCCTATCTACCAAGTTTTGATGTTGATGACGCCAGAAGAATCTGAGAAGGCAGCAGCTGATTTTGAAGACTTGAAATTGACACGTAGTAATCCATTTGCTGCGGATGTCATCAATCAAGGAAACTCTAAGTTGGAAGGTATTCGCCGAGTTGGGAAAGAATATGGTTTTGATCTCAACCAAGTGATGGCCTTTGGTGACTCAGATAACGACCTAGAAATGCTTGCAGGTGTTGGTATGTCGGTTGCTATGGGAAATGGTAGTAGCAGTGTCAAGGAAGTGGCTAAGCACATTACAACCAGCAATCAGCAAGACGGAATCCACAAGGCCTTGGAACATTTTGGTGTTTTGGCTTCAGAAAAAGTCTTTGTCAGCCGTGACTATCATTTCAATAAGGTCAAGACCTTCCACCATATGATGGATGAACGGACCCAAGAAGAACCTCGAGCTTGGGATTTAGAAGGTGCAACCCACAGGGCTGGCTTTAAAATAGAAGAATTGGTGGAGTTTGTTCGAGCTGCCAGTCCTTCTGAAGAGGACTTTGGTCAAGCTCTATCGCAACTTCATCAGGCTCTTGATAAGGCAGCAGAGAAAGTAGCCAAGAAGACACCTGCCCAGCAAGATTTGGTAGGGCAGGTGGATGCCCTGATTGACACGCTTTATTTTACCTATGGTAGCTTTGTTTTGATGGGGGTGGACCCAGAACGTATTTTTGATATCGTCCATCAGGCCAATATGGGGAAAATTTTTCCAGATGGCAAGGCTCATTTTGATCCAGTGACCCATAAAATCTTAAAACCAGATGATTGGGAAGAAAAATATGCTCCAGAACCTGCTATTAAAAAGGAACTGCAGCGCCAGCTCAAGGCTTATGAACGCCATAAAGAGAGAAATAATACTCAATGAAAATCAAAGAGCAAACTAGGAAACTAGCCGCAGGCTGCTCAAAGCATTGTTTTGAGGTTGTAGATAGAACTGACGAAGTCAGTAACATATATATACGGCAAGGCGACGTTGACGTGGTTTGAATTTGATTTTCGAAGAGTATAAATAGTAAACAAAAAGGAGCTTTTGGCTCCTTTTCTTTGTGACTATAAGGTTTTTTCTTGTTCTCTCACAACCAGCAAATCAACCTTAGCATGGCGGAGGATGTATTCAGATGAAGAACCGACCAAGAGGCGTTCAAAGGCGTTGAGACCAGTTGCGCCAACGAGGATGAGGTCCACTTCCTCAGCATCGGGAATAGTACGTGCCAGTAGAGTTTTTGGATTTCCCATTTCAATGACGATATGAACATCTGCCACACCAGCATCTTTAGCACGTTTTTCGTACTCTTTCATCAAACTTTCAGCGTCGACTTGGAGTTCTTCGTAAACTTCAGCATCAAAGGTGGATACGCTTTGGAGTGCGCGTGTGTCAATGACATGTGCGATGGTGAGTTTAGCGTCGTTTCGTAGAGCAGAATGAACTCCCTTGACAAAAGCCAAGTCTGCTTCTTTAGAACCATCGATTGCGACCATGATATTTTGGTAACGTTGTGCCATAATGAAACCTCCTGAAATTTTCTTACTATAATTGTAAACCTTTTCACTATAGAAGTAAAGCAAAAAAAGTATTTTTCAAAAGAATATTAGCGCTTAAAATCTATATAAATATATGATAAAATAAAAGAAAGGATAGCAGGAAAGAAGTGAAGGGAGGGAGAATGATGAAGCACTCTTTTCAAGAAACAAAAAATTCAAATTTCCTTTATTATGGAATCATCCTAGTTTCAGTCTTGCTAGAAGTTATCATGGTCTGGCAATTAGAGAAGCTAATTCCGCTTCTCTATCCAGGTTTTGTTGGCTTTTTAGTCTTTCACCTACTCTACCATTTTCTATTATTCCTGGTTGCAAAACGAAGTGGGCGTTGGGATTACTTGATGATATGGGGACTTTTCCTCATGTTCAATCTTCTTTATGACTCCTTTTTAGGCTTGCTTTTTCTAGGTTTATCTTTTGGTATGTGATGTGACTTTCGCAAAATACCTGCTATCTCCCCTGTCTTGACCTCGCTTTTAGCGAGGCTTTTCTTCTATAGGATTTTAGTAACACATTTCAGTAAACTTGTCGCATTTTCGTTCTAGTGGTATAATGTTACTATCCTGATGAATTGAGGAAACAAGATGAAAGAATATAACAAGTCTAGTAAGTTAGAGCATGTTGCTTATGATATCCGTGGTCCTGTTTTGGAAGAAGCCATGCGGATGCGAGCAAACGGAGAAAAGATTTTACGTCTGAATACAGGAAATCCAGCAGAATTTGGCTTTACAGCGCCAGATGAGGTCATTCATGACTTGATTATGAATGCGCGTGATAGTGAAGGTTATTCTGACTCCAAAGGGATTTTCTCAGCCCGTAAGGCCATCATGCAGTATTGTCAATTGAAGAAATTCCCAAATGTAGATATTGATGATATCTACCTTGGAAATGGTGTCAGTGAGTTGATTGTCATGTCCATGCAGGGGCTTTTGGACAATGGAGACGAGGTCTTGGTGCCAATGCCAGACTATCCTCTTTGGACAGCGGCTGTCAGCCTAGCTGGAGGAAATGCCGTTCACTATATCTGTGATGAAGCTGCAGAATGGTACCCAGATATTGACGATATCAAGTCAAAAATCACTTCCAATACCAAGGCAATCGTCCTTATCAATCCAAACAACCCAACTGGAGCCCTTTATCCTAAAGAACTCTTGCTGGAAATTATTGAGATTGCCCGTCAAAACGATTTGATTATCTTTGCGGATGAAATTTACGACCGCATGGTAATGGATGGACATGTGCATACGCCTGTGGCTAGTTTGGCACCAGATGTCTTCTGTGTCAGCATGAATGGTCTATCAAAATCTCACCGTATCGCTGGTTTCCGTGTAGGTTGGATGGTCTTGTCTGGACCTAAGACTCATGTCAAGGGCTATATAGAAGGGCTCAATATGCTATCCAATATGCGCCTTTGCTCTAACGTTTTGGCCCAACAAGTCGTACAAACTTCCTTGGGTGGTCACCAATCAGTTGATGAATTGCTCCTTCCTGGTGGACGAATTTATGAGCAAAGAAATTTCATCTACAATGCCATTCAAGATATTCCAGGTTTGTCTGCGGTTAAACCTAAGGCTGGACTCTATATCTTCCCTAAAATCGACCGCAATATGTACCGTATCGATGATGATGAACAGTTTGTCCTTGATTTCTTGAAGCAGGAAAAGGTTCTCTTGGTTCATGGTCGAGGCTTTAACTGGCAGGAACCAGACCACTTCCGTATCGTTTACCTTCCTCGTGTTGATGAACTAGCCCAAATCCAAGAAAAGATGACTCGTTTCTTGAAACAGTATCGTAGATAGGGCTTACATTCGAAAAAGCTGGAAACATTTGCCTTGAGCTATTGACAAAAGTAAAAGAATCAGATAGAATAGTAAAGTATGTTTAGTAACTGATCACTTTATAGCCGGCTAAACGAATACAAAATCTATGAGGAGGTATTCATCGTGAAACGTACTTATCAACCAAGTAAACTTCGTCGTGCGCGTAAACACGGATTCCGTAACCGTATGTCAACTAAAAACGGTCGTCGCGTATTGGCAGCTCGTCGTCGTAAAGGACGCAAAGTTTTGGCTGCATAATCCAAACGAATTATATCAAAAATCAGTAGGAACTCGAGTCTACTGATTTTTATTTTTGTAAAAAAGTTCAAAATACTTTATATTTTTGCTCAAATAGTGTATAATATTTCACATACTGTAAAAATGGAGAATAATCATGAAGAAATCAAAAGTTATGCTTTTTGGAGCTGTAGCTTTGACAGCAGGTCTAGCTTTAGCAGCGTGTGGATCATCTCAATCAAGTAATGCAGACAAGACTTACTCTTATATCTTTGTCAATAACCCAGATACTTTGGATTATATTACTTCTACCCGAGACTCTACATCTAGTATCACAACCAACTTGATTGATGGGTTGTTGGAAAACGACCAGTATGGCAATCTCATTCCCTCTATGGCTGAGTCATGGACCGTGTCAAAAGATGGTTTGACTTACACTTATAAAATCCGTCAGGGGGCTAAATGGTATACTTCTGAAGGAGAAGAGTATGCGGATGTAACGGCTCATGATTTTGTGACTGGTCTCAAGTATGCTGCTGATAAAAAAGCTGAAAACTTATACTTGGTACAGGACTCTATCAAGGGGCTAGCAGACTATGTTGAAGGGAAATCATCTGATTTTGGAACTGTTGGTGTTAAGGCAGTGGATGATTACACGCTACAATACACCCTCAACCAACCTGAGACTTATTGGAACTCTAAAACAACAGCAAGTATCCTCAGTCCTGTAAATGAAGCCTTCTTGAAGTCTCAGGGAGATGACTTTGGAAGTGTGACACCATCAAGTATCTTGTCAAATGGTCCTTACTTATTTAAATCATTCACATCCAAATCTTTGATTGAACTTGACAAAAACCCTAATTACTGGGATAAGGACAATGTTAAAATCGAGAAAGTGAAACTCTCTTTCTTTGACGGTTCTGACCAAGACAGCATTGCTAGAGGTTTCTTGGATGGTAACTATACTGATGGTCGTATCTTCCCAACAAGTTCAGTATTTGGTGAACTCAAGAAGGGGAATGAGGACAAGATTACCTACACACCACAAAACTCAGTTACTTTCTACTATCTTTTCAATGTCAACCGCCAAAGCTACAAGCAAACTATGAAACAGTCTGATAAGGAAAAGACAGATTCACGCGCAGCTATGCAAAATAAGGATTTCCGTCAGGCTATCAACTTTGCCTTTGACCGTCATGCTTATGCAGCACAGACAAATGGTGAAGATGGAGCAGACCGTATCTTGCGTAATACGATTACACCAAGTAACTTTGTCCAAGTTGGCGATAAGAACTTCGGTGACATTGTCAATGAAAAAATTGTCAACTATGGTAAAGATTGGACAAATATTAACCTAAACGATGGTAAGCAAGCCTTCTTGAACCCTGACAAGGCCAAAGAGAAGTTTGCTAAGGCCAAAGAAAGTCTGCAAGCTCAAGGAGTAACCTTCCCAATTCATTTGGATATGCCAGTTGACCAGACTGCTAAGTTGGATGTGCAACAGGCTGGATCTTTCAAACAAACAGTGGAAGAAACTCTTGGTAAGGAGAATGTGGTCATTGATGTTATCCAACTTTCTCCAGATGAAAAAGACCAAGCAACCTACTTTGCAGATACAGCAGAACAAAAAGACTACGACATCGACATCTCAGGATGGGGTGGAGATTACTCAGATCCTAAGACTTACCTAGCTATTCTTGATCCAGAGACAGGTTCTCAGTTGAAAAACATGGGCTTGTCTGAAGGAAAAGACAAGGAAGTCAAGGACAAGATTGGTCTTTCTGACTACAAGAAACTCTTGGATCAGGCTGATGCGGAAATCACAGATACTCAAGCTCGCTATGAAAAATATGCTGAAGCCCAAGCTTGGTTGACAGATAGCGCCCTCTTCCTACCAGTTCAAAGTGGTGGAGCCAACCCAATCTTCCGTAAGACTGTACCGTTTACAGGACCATTCTCATTCGTTGGTCATAAGGGAAATGCGGATAACTACAAATATGTTGAACTGCAAAAAGAGCCAGTAACTGCTAAACAGTACCAGGAACTCTATGAAAAATGGCTGAAAGAAAAAGCTGAGTCAAATAAAAAAGCTCAGGAAGATTTAGCTAACCATATTCAATGATATTCCTAGTCATGCTTTTCAGTTAATACTCTTCGAAAATCTCTTCAAACCACGTCAGCTTCACCTTGCCGTATATATATGTTACTGACTTCGTCAGTTCTATCTACAACCTCAAAACAGTGTTTTGAGCTGACTTCGTCAGTTTCATCTGCAACCTCAAAACAGTGTTTTGAGCTGACTTCGTCAGTTTCATCTACGACCTCAAAGCAGTGCTTTGAGCAGCCTGCGGCTAGCTTCCTAGTTTGCTCTTTGATTTTCATTGAGTATAGGCATAGTGACTGGTTTCAGAAAAAGGCCTTACCAGACGCTTTTGATTCTGGTAGGGCCTTTTCTTTATTCTTTTAGGTGATAGGAGTAGCTAGCGACAACGACGTCTTGGTGCCAACGAAGGGCGTATTTGAGTTTGAGGCTCATTTGATTGTGTAGAATATTTTGCCAAGGTTTATTAGGGATAAACTGGGGAACGAGGACAGTGACTGTATAGTTCTTTTTCTGGGCATCTTCAGAGATTCGTTTGACATACTTGACAGTAGGGGTGATGATGTCGCGGTAGCTGGTCTTGATATTTTTCAAAGTGATATTTGGGAAGTAATCAGCAAATTCTTGGAGAATTTCTTGGTCTTTTTCTGCTGTTTCTTTAGTAGAAATATGCATGGCGAGGACTTCGTCACCGATACTTTGAGCGTAGTTAATGGCTCCGACACTGACTCGGGTGACATTTCCTACTAGGACCAGAACCAGATTGCCGTCGTAAGTACGTTTTTCGATGCCTTCATAGAGTCGTAGTTGTTGGGCCACTTTTTGGTAATGACTGTGAATCGCCAAGAAGAGTAGAGTGAGTACGAGAATAATCGGGAAGAAAGGCCAGATATCACTGAGACGGAAAAAGAGCAAGATTATTACAATCGCGTAGCAAATGATAGCTCCAAGGATATTAGCAAGAGCAGGTTTTAAGAAATTTGCTCCTTTTTCCTTTTTCCAATGACGAATCATCCCAGTCTGAGATAGGGCGAAGGGAACGAAGACCCCGATAGTATAAAGAGGAATCAAGCGTTCGGTATTGCCATTAAAAATGAGAAGAAGAATCATAGCCCCAAAAGCCAGAGTTAAAATTCCATTGGAGTAACCTAGGCGGTCTCCTTTTTCCATAAAGAGATGGGGCATGTATTTGTTTTTAGCCATATTGTAAGCCAGCATAGGGAAGGCCGAAAAGCCAGTATTTGCAGCTACGGCCAAAATCAAGGCTGTGGAGAATTGGAAGATATAATATCCAAGGTGGCCTAAGAAGGAATGACCAAGGATGCCTTGAGCTATCTGTGAAAGAATAGTTTCTCCGTGTTGAGGCATAATCCCCATCCAGTAGTTTAGGAAGGTGATACCAGCAAAAAGAAAACCTAAAATCAGTGACATAATGGTCAAGGTTTGAGCGGCATTCTTTTCTTTTGGAGCCTTGAAAAAGGGAACGGCATTTGAAATAGCTTCAACCCCTGTCAAAGAGGCAGATCCGCTGGTAAAAGCTCTTAGAATGAGAACGATAGACAGGCTCGGTACAGCATGCCCAATAGGTGAAGTTGCCTGATAGCTGAGAGAACCTGTCACTAGTTGAAAGATTCCATAGAGCAAGAGAAAGACAGTACTGATGATAAAGAGATAGACAGGAATCATCAGTGAACTGGCAGATTCTTTTAAGCCCCGTAAGTTCAAGAGCATGAGCAAGCAAACCAGAAAAATGGAGATGTGGAGGTTGTAAGGGTGAAGAGCAGGGAGAGCTGCTGTGATAGCGTCAGCTCCAGATGCAACGGATACCGCTACGGTCAACATATAGTCAACCAGAAGGCTACCTCCAGCGATCAAGCCAAGTTGAGGAGATAGATTTTCTCGAGTAACCATATATGCCCCTCCCCCTTGAGGGTAGGCATGGATGATTTGACGGTAGGAAACGGTCAGGCTAGCTAGAAGCAGGAGGACAAAGAGGCCGATAGGAAGGCTCCACCATATCGCAAGAGGAGAGAGACTAGCCAAGACCAGGACTACTTGCTCAGGTCCATAGGCGATGGAGGACAGAGCGTCGCTTGACAACATGGCCAGTGCCTGCATTTTTCCCAGTAGTCCCCCTTCGCCTTCGGTTAAGGATTTAAGAGGACGACCGATAAAGGTCTGTTTTAATTTTGTAAACATAGTTGTTTCCTTTGTTGAAAAATTCAATAAGTGTTATTATACTGCTTTGGAAAAAGAGCGTCAAGAGATGATAATGGGTTTTAGAATATTTTTTTCAGATGAGGAGAGAGGTCAGTTTTTTTGCTATAATAGTAGATAGAAAACGAGGTTAGAAGAGATGATTTTTGATACACATACACACTTGAATGTAGAAGAATTTGCAGGTCGTGAGGCAGAAGAAATTGCCTTTGCTGCTGAGATGGGTGTGATACAGATGAATATTGTTGGTTTTGATAAAACGACGATTGAGCGTGCCTTGGAGTTGGTAGATGAGTATGACCAGCTCTATGCGACAATCGGTTGGCATCCGACAGAAGCTGGGACTTACACAGAGGAGATTGAAGCCTACCTGCTTGATAAACTCAAGCATCCCAAGGTTGTTGCTTTAGGTGAAATTGGTTTGGATTATCATTGGATGACAGCGCCAAAAGAGGTGCAGGAGCAGGTTTTTCGCCGTCAGATTCAATTATCTAAGGACTTGGATTTGCCTTTTGTTGTCCATACCCGTGATGCGCTGGAAGATACCTATGAGATTATCAAAAGTGAGGGCGTTGGTCCTCGTGGTGGGATTATGCACTCATTTTCAGGGACGCTTGAGTGGGCAGAGAAGTTTGTGGACCTTGGTATGACTATTTCCTTCTCAGGAGTGGTGACTTTCAAGAAGGCAACTGATATCCAAGAGGCTGCTAGAGAACTTCCTTTGGACAAGATTTTGGTGGAAACAGATGCGCCCTACCTAGCTCCTGTTCCTAAACGGGGTCGCGAAAACAAAACAGCTTACACCCGTTATGTGGTGGACTTTATAGCGGATTTACGTGGGATGACGACAGAAGAGCTGGCGGCAGCAACGACTGCAAATGCAGAACGAATTTTTGGATTGGACAGCAAGTAATGAAAGAAAAAATTTCCCAAGTTATCGTGGTCGAAGGGCGCGATGATACGGCCAATCTCAAACGCTATTTCGATGTAGAGACCTATGAGACACGAGGTTCTGCCATCAATGAGCAGGATCTAGAGCGTATTCAGCGTCTACATGAGCTTCATGGAGTCATTGTCTTTACAGACCCAGATTTTAATGGGGAGCGGATTCGCCGCATGATTATGACGGCCATCCCAACAGTTCAGCATGCCTTCCTCAAACGAGATGAAGCTGTTCCCAAGTCCAAAACCAAGGGACGTTCTCTGGGAATTGAGCATGCTAGCTATGAAGACCTGAAAACGGCTCTAGCTCAGGTTACAGAACAATTTGAACATGAGAGTCAGTTTGACATCAGTCGTAGCGACTTGATTCGCCTTGGTTTTCTAGCGGGAGCAGACAGCCGTAAGCGCAGAGAATATCTAGGAGAGGCTCTCCGAATCGGCTATTCCAACGGCAAGCAACTTCTCAAGCGCCTAGAACTATTTGGAGTAACCTTGGCAGAAGTGGAAGAAGCTATGAAACGTTATGAGTATAGCTAAGCAGACCCCAAATGTAAGGGGAATGTGTTACAATAGAAGTAAGTAGATTTATGTCAGGGGATTCACTTTGATAATATTTAAATAGATGTTTACAAGGAAAGAGTGAAATGAAAATACGAGTTGATAGAGATTCTGTCTGTATGGGTGATGATGTATTACCTCATGAGCTAGAATTTGAAGTTCCAGAAGACATGACGGTGAAAGATTTTTTTGATTTTCTAGAAATGGAGCGTTACCTACCTTCTGTCCAAGGGAATAATGTTGCATGGGAACTTCGTAATCGAAACGGGGAACATGGAGTTTATTTCACCAAAACACGAGAAATTATTCATCCAGATGCACTCCTAAAAGAGATGATGGAAGGATTTGATGGAACACCTTTATTTGTTTTGCTCTATCATGCTACTCCAGAAGCTTACTATATTAGAAAAGAGAATAAATGAGAATTGCAGATTATAGCGTGACCAAGGCAGTGCTGGAGCGTCACGGTTTTACCTTTAAAAAATCCTTCGGGCAAAATTTCCTGACGGATACCAATATCCTTCAAAAAATCGTGGATACGGCTGAAATTGATGACCAGGTCAATGTTATCGAAATCGGACCAGGGATCGGTGCCTTGACAGAATTTTTGGCTGAGCGTGCAGCTCAAGTTATGGCCTTTGAAATTGACCACCGTTTGGTGCCTATTTTGGCGGATACCCTGCGTGATTTTGACAATGTGACCGTAGTCAACGAGGACATTCTCAAGGTTGACTTGGCGCAACATATCCAGAATTTCAAAAATCCTGACCTGCCAATCAAGGTAGTAGCCAACTTGCCATACTATATCACAACGCCTATTCTCATGCATTTGATCGAGAGTGGCATTCCTTTTAGTGAGTTTGTCGTCATGATGCAAAAGGAAGTGGCAGACCGCATCTCAGCCCAGCCTAACACCAAGGCTTACGGTAGCTTGTCGATTGCGGTTCAGTATTACATGACAGCCAAGGTTGCCTTTATCGTGCCGCGTACGGTCTTTGTGCCAGCGCCAAATGTGGATTCAGCTATTTTGAAAATGGTGCGTCGTCTAGAGCCAGCTGTAGCAGTGGAAGACGAGAATTTCTTCTTTAAGGTTTCCAAGGCTAGTTTTACCCATCGCCGCAAGACCTTGTGGAACAATTTGACAGGTTACTTTGGCAAGACTGAAGAAGTCAAGGATAAGCTGACCAAGGCCTTGGATCAGGCAGGCTTGTCACCAAGTGTGCGTGGGGAAGCTCTCAGCTTGGCAGAGTTTGCCAGCCTAGCAGATGCGCTTAAAGGACAAGGGCTCTAAGATGCAGGGACAAATCATTAAAGCCTTGGCAGGGTTCTACTATGTAGAAAGTGATGGCCAGGTATATCAGACGCGCGCGCGTGGGAATTTCCGTAAAAAAGGCCATACCCCTTACGTTGGGGATTGGGTAGATTTCTCTGCCGAGGAAAATTCAGAAGGTTATATCCTCAAAATTCACGAACGGAAAAACAGTCTGGTCCGTCCGCCTATTGTCAATATTGACCAAGCTGTAGTAATCATGTCCGTCAAGGAACCTGATTTTAACAGCAATTTGCTGGATCGTTTCTTGGTTCTATTAGAGCACAAGGGCATCCATCCCATCGTCTATATTTCCAAGATGGATTTGTTGGAAGATAGGGGAGAACTGGATTTTTATGAACAGACTTATGCTGATATCGGCTATGACTTTGTGACCAGTAAAGAGGAACTCCTGCCCTTGTTAACAGGCAAGGTTACAGTCTTTATGGGGCAGACGGGTGTTGGGAAATCAACTCTTCTCAATAAAATCGCACCAGAACTCAATCTTGAAACAGGAGAAATCTCAGATAGTCTGGGTCGCGGGCGCCACACCACTCGAGCTGTTAGTTTTTACAACCTCAATGGGGGCAAAATCGCGGACACACCAGGCTTTTCATCACTAGATTATGAAGTATCAACGGCAGAAGACCTCAATCAGGCCTTTCCAGAGATTGCCACTGTCAGTCGAGACTGCAAATTCCGCACTTGTACCCATACCCATGAGCCGTCTTGCGCAGTTAAGCCGGCTGTTGAAGAGGGTATCATTGCGTCCTTCCGTTTTGATAATTACCTGCAATTCCTCAGTGAGATTGAAAATCGCAGAGAAACCTATAAAAAAGTCAGCAAAAAAATTCCAAAATAAGGAGAAACCTATGTCTCAATACAAGATTGCTCCGTCAATTCTGGCAGCAGATTATGCCAACTTTGAACGCGAAATCAAACGTCTAGAAGCAACTGGGGCAGAATATGCCCATATCGATATCATGGATGGTCACTTTGTACCACAAATCAGTTTTGGTGCAGGTGTGGTTGAAGCTCTTCGCCCTCATAGTAAGATGGTCTTTGACTGCCACTTGATGGTAGCTAATCCAGAGCATCATTTAGAAGACTTTGCGCGTGCAGGTGCGGATATCATCAGTATCCATGTGGAGGCGACACCTCATATCCATGGTGCCCTCCAAAAAATTCGTTCCCTTGGTGTCAAGCCTTCGGTTGTTATCAATCCTGGTACGCCTGTTGAGGCTATCAAGCACGTCCTTCACCTAGTTGACCAAGTCTTAGTCATGACAGTTAACCCTGGCTTCGGTGGTCAAGCCTTTCTACCAGAGACCATGGATAAGGTCCGTGAGTTGGTTGCTCTTCGTGATGAAAAAGGCTTGAACTTTGAAATCGAAGTGGATGGCGGGATTGATGACCAAACTATTGCTCAGGCTAAAGAAGCCGGTGCAACTGCTTTTGTAGCAGGTTCCTATGTCTTTAAGGGAGATGTCAATGAGCGAGTACAAACTCTCAGAAAACAACTGGACTAGGGTTGCCGTTTTTGCTGGCGGAGACCGTGGTCACTACCGGACGGACTTTGATTGCTTTGTCGGTGTGGATCGAGGCTCACTCTGGGTCTTGGAAGAAAACCTTCCTCTTACTCTAGCAGTTGGAGATTTTGATTCTGTCAGTGCAGAAGAGCGACAGTTGATTCAAAAACATGCCCAGTATTTTGTCCAAGCTCAACCAGAAAAAGATGATACCGATTTGGAATTAGCTCTCTTAACCATCTTTGAGCAAAATCCTCAGGCTCAGGTCACTATTTTCGGTGCTCTTGGTGGTCGTATTGATCATATGCTGGCTAATGTATTTCTGCCTAGCAATCCCAAGTTGGCACCTTATATGCGTCAGATAGCGATTGAGGATGGGCAAAATTTGATTGCTTATTGTCCAGAAGGAACCAGTCAGCTAGAACCTCGTTCAGACTACGATTATCTAGCTTTTATGCCGGTTCGAGATAGCCAGCTTACCATTCTCGGAGCCAAGTATGAGTTGACAGAGGAAAATTTTTTCTTTAAAAAAGTGTACGCTTCTAACGAATATATAGATAGGGAAGTTTCGGTGACTTGCCCAGATGGTTATGTGGTCGTGCTGCATAGCAAGGACAGGAGGTAGGATGGAAAGTTTACTTGTTCTATTATTAATTGCCAACCTAGCTGGCCTCTTTCTGATTTGGCAAAGGCAGGATAAGCAGGAAAAATATCTGACCAAGAGCTTGGAGGACCAGGCAGATCATTTGTCAGACCAGTTAGATTATCGCTTTGAACAAGCCAGACAAGCTAGCCAGTTAGATCAAAAAGACTTGGAAGTAGCTGTCAGCGACCGTTTGCAAGAAGTGCGAATTGAATTGCACCAAGGTCTGACTCAGGTTCGTCAAGAAATGACAGATAATCTCTTGCAAACTAGGGATAAGACTGACCAACGTCTTCAAGCCTTGCAGGAATCCAATGAGCAACGCTTGGAGCAAATGCGCCAAACGGTCGAAGAAAAACTAGAAAAGACATTGCAGACACGCTTGCAGGCTTCCTTTGAGACAGTTTCCAAGCAACTAGAGTCGGTCAATCGTGGTCTTGGAGAAATGCAGACAGTTGCCCGTGATGTCGGAGCCCTCAACAAGGTTCTCTCTGGAACCAAGACGAGAGGGATTCTGGGAGAATTGCAATTGGGGCAAATTATTGAGGACATCATGACACCTGCACAGTACGAACGAGAATACGCAACGGTTGAAAACTCCAGTGAACGAGTGGAGTATGCCATTAAGTTACCCGGACAAGGAGACCAAGAATACGTCTATCTACCAATTGACTCCAAGTTTCCATTGGCTGATTATTACCGCTTGGAAGAAGCCTATGAAGCAGGTAACAAGGATGAAATCGAACGGTGTCGTAAGTCGCTCTTAGCAAGCGTCAAGCGCTTTGCCAAGGATATCAGGAGCAAGTACATAGCACCGCCTCGGACGACTAATTTTGGAGTTTTGTTTGTTCCGACAGAAGGTCTCTACTCAGAAATCGTCCGCAATCCTGTCTTCTTTGATGATTTGAGACGGGAGGAGCAGATTATTGTCGCAGGTCCAAGTACCCTGTCAGCTCTCCTCAATTCCCTATCAGTTGGTTTCAAAACTCTCAATATCCAAAAGAGTGCCGATCATATCAGCAAAACGCTTTCCAGCGTCAAGACCGAGTTTGGCAAGTTTGGGGGAATTTTGGTTAAGGCACAAAAACACCTCCAACATGCCTCTGGCAATATTGATGAATTATTAAACCGTCGTACCACAGCTATCGAGCGGACGCTCCGTCACATTGAGTTGTCAGAAGGTGAGCCTGCGCTTGATCTACTCCATTTCCAAGAAAATGAGGAAGAATATGAAGATTAGTCACATGAAAAAAGATGAGCTGTTTGAAGGCTTTTACCTAATCAAGTCAGCTGACCTGAGGCAAACTCGAGCTGGGAAAAACTACCTAGCCTTTACCTTCCAAGATGATAGTGGCGAGATTGAAGGAAAACTCTGGGATGCCCAACCTCATAACGTTGAGGCCTTTACCGCAGGTAAGGTTGTCCACATGAAAGGACGCCGAGAAGTTTATAACAACACCCCTCAAGTCAATCAAATTACCCTTCGCCTGCCTCAACCTGGTGAACCCAATGACCCAGCTGATTTCAAGGTCAAGTCACCAGTTGATGTCAAGGAAATCCGTGACTATATGTCGCAAATGATTTTTAAAATTGAAAATCCTGTCTGGCAACGAATTGTCCGAAAGCTCTACACCAAGTATGATAAGGAATTTTACTCCTATCCCGCTGCCAAGACTAATCACCATGCCTTTGAAACGGGTTTGGCTTATCATACGGCAACCATGGTGCGTTTGGCAGATGCTATTAGCGAAGTCTATCCTCAACTCAATAAGAGCCTGCTCTATGCGGGGATTATGCTACATGACTTAGCTAAAGTCATTGAGTTGACGGGACCAGACCAGACCGAGTACACAGTGCGAGGCAATCTCCTTGGGCATATTGCTTTGATTGATAGCGAAATTACTAAAACAGTTATGGAACTCGGTATCGATGATACCAAGGAAGAAGTCGTTCTGCTTCGTCACGTCATCCTCAGTCACCACGGCTTGCTTGAGTATGGAAGTCCAGTCCGTCCACGCATTATGGAAGCAGAGATTATCCATATGATTGACAATCTGGATGCAAGCATGATGATGATGTCAACTGCTCTTGCTTTGGTGGATAAGGGAGAGATGACCAATAAAATCTTCGCTATGGACAATCGTTCCTTCTATAAACCAGATTTAGATTAATAATTTAAGAAAAATGAGCATTTTTTAGGATAAGAATGTTCGTTTTTTTATGTGAATATGGTATAATAGATAAAATATCAAAATTAAATGAAGTAGGAAATAGAAATGAAATTAAGAAGAAGTGATCGGATGGTTGTCATTTCCAACTATTTGATTAATAATCCTTATAAACTAACTAGTCTCAATACTTTTGCTGAAAAGTATGAATCTGCTAAATCATCCATCTCAGAGGATATCGTGATTATCAAACGCGCCTTTGAGGAAATTGAAATCGGTCATATCCAGACAGTAACTGGTGCTGGTGGTGGTGTCATTTTCACACCATCAATCTCAAGCCATGATGCCAAGGAAATGGTTGAGGACTTGCGTGCCAAGTTGTCAGAAAGTGACCGTATCTTGCCAGGTGGCTATATCTACCTGTCTGATTTGCTTAGCACACCAGCTATCTTGAAAAATATTGGACGCATTATTGCCAAGAGCTTTATGGACCAAAAAATCGACGCGGTTATGACCGTAGCGACTAAGGGTGTGCCACTTGCAAATGCAGTTGCCAATGTCCTCAATGTTCCTTTTGTTATTGTGCGCCGCGACCTGAAAATTACCGAAGGTTCAACTGTCAGCGTCAACTATGTATCCGGTTCAAGTGGTGACCGTATCGAGAAAATGTTCCTTTCAAAACGTAGTCTCAAGGCAGGCAGCCGTGTCTTGATTGTGGATGACTTCTTGAAAGGTGGCGGAACTGTCAATGGGATGATCAGCCTCTTGCGTGAGTTTGATTCAGAATTGGCAGGTGTAGCGGTCTTTGCGGATAATGCTCAAGAAGAACGCGAAAAGCAGTTTGACTACAAGTCACTCTTGAAGGTAACCAATATTGATGTCAAGAACCAAACCATCGATGTTGAGGTTGGCAATATCTTTGACGAAGATAAATAAGAGATAGAACTAAAGGTTGGAACGATTGTCCCAGCCTTTCTTTGCAAATAGAATAGAAGGAAACTTATGAAAACACCATTTATCAATAAAGAAGACTTGGAAAAGATTGTTGCCGAGTTCCCGACTCCCTTTCACTTGTATGATGAGAAGGGAATTCGTGAGAAGGCAAGAGCCGTCAACCAAGCCTTTTCGTGGAATAAGGGCTTTAAGGAATATTTTGCAGTTAAGGCTACTCCAACACCAGCTATTTTGAAAATTCTCCAAGAGGAAGGCTGTGGTGTGGACTGCTCTAGTTATGTGGAGCTTTTGATGAGCCATAAACTGGATTTCCCTGGTTCTGAGATTATGTTCTCTTCAAACAACACGCCAGACAAGGAATACGCCTATGCGCGTGAATTGGGTGCGACCATTAACTTGGATGCATTTGAAGATATTGAACATCTAGAGCGAGCAGCAGGCATTCCAGAAATTATCTCTTGTCGCTACAATCCTGGAGGCGTTTTTGAACTGGGGACAGACATCATGGACAATCCTGGAGAAGCCAAGTTTGGCATGACCAAGGACCAGCTCTTTGAAGCTTTTGCTATCTTGAAGGAAAAAGGAGCTAAGACTTTTGGGATTCACTCCTTCCTAGCGTCCAATACCGTGACCCATCTCTATTATCCAGAGTTGGCTCGTCAGCTTTTTGAATTGGCTGTTGAAATCAAGGAAAAGTTGGGTATTTCGCTAGACTTTATCAATCTTTCTGGCGGTATTGGTGTCAATTATCGTCCAGACCAGGAGCCGAACGATATCGCCTTGATTGGTGAGGGAGTTCGTAAGGTGTATGAAGAGGTCCTTACGCCAGCAGGTCTTGGTCAGGTTAAGATTTTTACCGAATTGGGTCGCTTTATGTTAGCACCTCACGGTGCTTTGGTCACAAGAGTTACTCATAAGAAGAAAACCTACCGTACCTATCTAGGTGTGGATGCATCAGCAGTCAACCTTATGCGTCCAGCTATGTATGGAGCCTACCATCATATTACTAACGTGACCCATCCAGATGGGCCAGCTGAAGTGGTAGATGTGGTTGGTTCACTCTGTGAAAACAATGATAAATTTGCAGTGAATCGCGAACTGCCTCATACAGAAATCGGTGATTTGCTGGTAATTCATGATACAGGTGCCCACGGATTTTCAATGGGCTACCAGTACAATGCCAAACTTCGTTCTGCGGAAATCCTCTATACCGAAGAAGGCAAAGCCCGTCAAATCCGCCGTGCAGAGCGCCCTGAGGACTATTTTGCAACCTTGTATGGCTTTGATTTTGAAGAATAAAATGATAAGTAATTGAAAATGAAATTGAAAAACAGATTGCTTTCTAAAAAATAGGCAAAAATCTTGTTTTTCTTTCAAGTCATGATATAATAAAACTATAAAACGTTTTCAAGGAAGGTAACGATATGTCTGAAGAAACAATTGATTATGGACAAGTGACAGGAATGGTGCATTCGACAGAAAGCTTTGGGTCGGTAGATGGGCCTGGTATTCGCTTTATTGTCTTTTTGCAAGGCTGTCACATGCGTTGCCAGTATTGCCACAACCCGGACACTTGGGCTATGGAGTCCAATAAATCACGTGAACGGACGGTAGATGATGTCTTGGCAGAGGCCTTGCGCTACCGTGGTTTCTGGGGAAATAAGGGTGGGATTACAGTCAGTGGAGGAGAAGCCCTCTTGCAGATTGATTTCTTGATTGCCCTCTTCACCAAGGCTAAGGAACAAGGAATCCACTGTACCTTGGATACCTGTGCCCTTCCTTTCCGTAATAAACCACGTTACCTTGAGAAGTTTGACAAACTCATGGCTGTCACTGACTTGGTTCTCTTGGATATCAAGGAAATCAACGAAGCACAGCATAAGATTGTCACTAGCCAAACCAATAAAAATATCTTGGCTTGTGCCCAGTATCTATCAGATATTGGAAAACCTGTCTGGATTCGCCACGTGCTAGTTCCGGGATTGACAGATAGAGATGATGACTTGATTGAACTTGGTAAGTTCGTCAAGACCCTCAAAAATGTGGATAAGTTTGAAATTCTGCCTTATCATACTATGGGTGAGTTTAAATGGCGTGAATTGGGAATTCCGTATTCCCTCGAAGGAGTTAAACCACCAACAGCAGACCGCGTCAAGAACGCTAAAAAACTCATGGATACCGAAAGTTATCAAGACTATATGAAACGTGTACATGGATAAAAAAGAAGCCTGATGGAAACATCGGGCTTTTGATACTCAATGAAAACCAAAGAGCAAACTAGGAAGCTAGCCGCAGGCTGCTCAAAACATGGTTTTGAGGTTGTGGATAGAACTGACGAGGTCAGTAACATATATACGGCAAGGCGAAGCTGACGTGGCTTGAAGAGATTTTCGAAGAGTATGACTTGCAAAAAAGACTTAGCAAACTAGCTAAGCCTTTTTCTTCTTATCTCGAACGTTGTTTTCCAGCGTTGCGATTTTTGTGTTTTTTCTTGCTTGTGATAGCAGTTGGTTGTTCAGGGGTAACGTCTTTTCGTCCACTTGGTGTAGAGAAAGCACGTGCTTTTGGTGGGTTCTTGGCTAGTTCTTCACGGACTTTTTTGCGAAGTTTTGGACGAACGATATAGTTGACGATAAACTGTTGGAGAATCATCATGAAACCACCGACAACCCAGTAAAGTGTAACACTAGCTGGTGAGAAAAGGGAGAAGACGACAATCATGAGTGGGCTCATGTAAATCATTTTCTTGATTTGTTCTCTTTGCATTTCATCTTCTACTCCGTGAAGTGAAAGGAGCGATTGAAGATAGTAAAGAATACCAGCGAAGGCAACCAAAATCATACTTGGAGAACCTAGAGGAATTCCTAGGTAGCTTGCTTGAGCAACACCTTCAGTATGTTGGGCAGCAAAGTAGATAGCAGAGAAGAAAGGCATTTGAAGGAGGATAGGGAAACATCCTACACCACCAAACATGCTGATGCCGTGCTCTTTTTGAGCTGCAAAGAGAGCTTGTTGGGCTTCGAGTTTTTCTTCTTGAGTAGTTGCTTCTTTGAGACGCGTTTGGTGTGGCTCAAGGACGTGCTTGAGGGCGTTCATCTTTTCAGAGTGAAGCGTCGCCTTCCATGATTGGTAGATACCAAGTGGCAAGATAATCAAGCGGACGATAATGGTTACGATGATGATAGCAACACCAAAACCAAGTCCCTTGTCATTGGCGAAGTACTTGATAGCTTCAGCCATAGGAGCTCCGATAGTATTCCAAACCAATCCTGTTGGCTGGCCTGTTGCCTTATCGACATTGACACAGCCAGTTAAGACTAGCAACATAGCCACTCCCATAGCTGAGAGGGCAAAACGTTTAATAGCTTTCAATTTGTTCATTCCTTCTTTTAAAAATAATACCTTTCTATTCTACTGTTTTTTTACAAAATATACAATAGTTCTAGAGACCTAATTTGCGATTTTAAAGTCAGGGTAGGGAGGAAAGTTGCTCAGTTTGACATCTAAGTAGCTGACTTTTGAAAAAGGTGTCGGTCCTTTTCGGATTTCTTGGATAAATTTTGCCATGATAGCAGATGAGTCTGCTTGGGCTAATATTTCCACTGTGCCATCGTCGTTATTCCATACCCGACCTGTGATGCCACCAATTTCAAGTGCCAAGCTGTAAACACCCCAACGAAAGCCGACTCCCTGTACCCTACCTTGGGCAATCATTCTAACCTTTTGCATACAAACCCCTTTGATTGTGTTATAATATTTCTATGACTATTATAACCTCAAAAGCCAATTCTGTGGTAAAAAATGCCAAGAAATTACACCAAAAAAAATACCGCAAGTCTGCTTATTTGATTGAAGGCTGGCACTTGTTTGAAGAAGCTGTTCAAGCTGGAGTGACGATTGAGAAAATCTTTGCCCTAGAAAGTTATCGAGAACAGTTAGTTGCTTTTCCGCAAACTGTCTGGGTATCAGAGGATATTTTGCTAGATTTGGCAGATTCTCAGACTCCACAGGGAATTGTTGCCGTCGTTCAAAAAGAAGAAGTAGGGCAAGCTGATTTGACTCAGGGCAAGTTCTTATTTTTGGAAGATGTGCAAGATCCTGGTAATGTGGGAACCATCATTCGGACTGCGGATGCAGCAGGCTTTACAGGAGTGATTGTTTCAGATAAGTCGGCAGATATCTACAGTCTCAAGACTCTACGTTCCATGCAAGGCAGTCATTTTCATCTGCCTATTTACCGGATGTCTAGTCAAGCGCTTCTTAAGGAAACCAAAGAGGCAGGTATCTCAGTGCTGGCAACAACCCTATCTAAAGATTCTGTTGATTACAGAGAACTGCCTCCTATAGAAAATTTTGTACTAGTCATGGGAAATGAGGGGCAAGGAATTAGTCACCTCATGGCTGAAAGTGCAGACCAGTTGGTCCACATTAGTATGAAGGGACAGGCGGAGAGTTTGAATGTTGCTGTTGCAGCAGGTATCTTGATTTTCCATTTAAGCTAATTTTAACTTTCTTTGTTATAATCAAGGAAAGATATTCATTGAAAAGGAGAAAAGATGAATCACACTATTATTCACGACCGCGCAGGTCTCAATCAATTTTACGCTAAGGTTTATGCCTTTGTTGGTCTGGGAATCGGACTATCTGCTTTGGTATCAGGCCTTATGTTGACGGTCTTTCAATCTCAGTTTGTTTACTTTTTGATGCAGGGACGTCTCTGGTTGACCATTGCTACTTTTGCGGAGTTGGCCTTGGTTTTCGTTGCCAGTAGCATGGCTTCAAAGAATAGTCCAGCGGCTCTTCCAGTATTTTTACTTTACTCTGTTTTAAACGGCTTTACCCTTAGTTTTGTGGTGGCCTTCTATACTCCGGGCACAGTTTTATCCGCCTTTGTGTCGAGCGCCCTTCTCTTCTTTGTCATGGCGGCAGTTGGTATGTTTACCAAGAAAGATTTGAGTGGGCTTGGTCGGGCTATGATGGCGGCTCTTATCGGTTTGCTGATTGCCATGGTAGTTAATATTTTCTTGGCTAGCGGTTTCTTTGATTATATGATTAGCGTAGCCATGGTCTTGGTCTTCTCTGGGCTAATTGCTTGGGACAACCAAAGAATTCGTCTTGCTTATGAACAATCACAAGGCCGTGTAGCGACAGGTTGGGTTGTGTCAATGGCTCTCAGTATCTATCTTGATTTTATCAATCTCTTCCTAAGTATTCTACGTATCTTTGGTCGTAATGACTAAAAGGTCCCTAACATCAGTGTTCGAAGGAGCACTGATTTTTTTATATTTGGTCTTTTCTTTTCTTGGAAATAGGTGTATAATGCTTTTAATTAATTTTTTGAGGAGTAGTTTATGAAGAAAAGTTTTATTCACCAACAAGAAGAAATTTCCTTTGTCAAAAACACTTTTACCCAGTATTTAAAAGACAAACTAGAAGTTGTCGAAGTTCAAGGTCCTATCTTGAGTAGGGTCGGTGACGGGATGCAGGACAACTTATCAGGTGTGGAGAATGCCGTATCGGTCAAGGTTCTCCAAATCCCTGATGCTACTTACGAAGTAGTGCACTCCCTTGCCAAATGGAAACGCCACACTTTGGCTCGTTTTGGTTTCGGTGAAGGTGAAGGTCTTTTCGTCCACATGAAGGCCCTTCGTCCAGACGAAGATTCGCTGGATGCGACCCACTCTGTTTATGTTGACCAGTGGGACTGGGAGAAGGTTATCCCAAATGGACAACGTAACATTGCCTACCTAAAAGAAACAGTTGAGAAGATTTATAAGGCTATTCGCCTGACTGAGCTAGCTGTTGAAGCCCGCTATGATATTGAGTCTGTCTTGCCAAAACAAATCACCTTTATCCACACAGAAGAGTTGGTAGAACGCTACCCAGACTTGACACCAAAAGAGCGTGAAAATGCTATTTGTAAAGAATTTGGAGCAGTCTTCTTGATCGGTATCGGTGGTGAATTACCAGACGGTAAACCGCACGATGGACGTGCACCAGACTACGATGACTGGACAAGTGAGTCTGAAAATGGCTATAAGGGTCTAAATGGTGATATTCTTGTTTGGAATGAGTCTTTAGGTGGAGCCTTTGAGTTGTCTTCTATGGGAATCCGTGTAGATGAAGAAACTCTTCGCCGTCAGGTTGCCATCACAGGTGATGAAGACCGTTTAGAATTGGAATGGCACAAGGCTTTGTTGAATGGCTTATTCCCATTGACAATCGGTGGAGGAATTGGACAATCTCGGATGGCCATGTTCCTACTTCGCAAGAAACACATCGGAGAAGTGCAAACAAGTGTTTGGCCTCAAGAAGTCCGCGATACTTACGAAAATATTTTGTAGAGAATCGAACCGCAAGGTTCGGTTTTCTTTCTCTTTTCGCTCATAATTTGGTATAATAAACGGTATGAAGATCGTATCAGGAATCTATGGGGGACGCCCCCTCAAGACACTAGAAGGCAAGACGACAAGACCTACTTCAGATAAGGTTAGGGGAGCCATTTTTAACATGATTGGTCCCTACTTTGAAGGTGGACGCGTCTTGGACCTTTATGCAGGTAGTGGTGCTTTATCTATCGAGGCAGTATCGCGTGGCATGTCCAGTGCTGTTTTGGTGGAGCGAGACCGTAAGGCTCAGGCTATCGTGGCTGAAAATATTCAGATGACCAAGGAAGTTGGGAAATTTCAACTCCTCAAGATGGATGCAGAAAGGGCATTGGAACAGGTATCTGGGGAATTTGACCTCATTTTCTTAGACCCTCCTTATGCCAAGGAACAAATCGTAGCAGATATTGAAAAAATGGTTGAGAAAGAGCTTTTTTCTGAAGATGTCATGGTCGTGTGTGAGACGGATAAGGCCGTTGAACTTCCAGAAGAAATTGCCTGCCTGGGCATCTGGAAGGAAAAGATTTATGGAATTAGTAAGGTGACAGTCTATGTCAGATAAGATTGGCTTATTCACAGGCTCATTTGATCCGATGACAAATGGGCATCTGGATATCATTGAACGGGCGAGCAGACTTTTTGATAAGCTCTATGTCGGTATTTTTTTCAATCCCCACAAACAGGGATTTCTCCCTATTGAAAATCGTAAACGGGGGTTAGAAGATGCTTTGAAATATTTGGGAAATGTTGAAGTCGTGTCTTCTCATGATGAATTGGTGGTTGATGTTGCAAAAAGACTGGGGGCTACTTGTCTAGTGCGTGGTTTGAGGAATGCAGCGGATTTGCAATATGAAGCTAGTTTCGATCACTACAACCATCAGCTGTCTCCTGGTATAGAGACCATTTATTTACATAGCCGACCTGAACATCTCTATCTCAGTTCATCCGGTGTTAGAGAGCTTTTGAAGTTTGGTCAGGATATTGCTTGCTATGTTCCCGAGAGTATTTTGGAGGAAATAAAAAATGAAAAAAAAGATTAGATGGCCCTTATATGTCATTGCGGCCTTGATTGTGACTTTCTTGGCATTTGTAGTGCCCTTGCCCTATTATATAGAGGTTCCAGGTGGTTCGGAAGATATTCGCCAAGTCCTTAAAGTCAATGATACAGAAGATAAGGAAGCTGGGGCTTATCAATTCGTTACGGTTGGTGTTCAGCACGCTACTTTAGCCCATATGATTTATGCGTGGTTGACGCCTTTTACAGATATTCGTAGTGCCCAAGAGACTACAGGTGGCTCTTCTGATGTTGAATTTATGCGGATCAATCAATTCTACATGCAAACATCGCAAAATATGGCCAAGTATCAAGGGCTAAAAACAGCTGGTAAGGATATTGAACTAAAATATCTTGGGGTTTATGTTTTGACTGTGACGGATAATTCGACCTTTAAAGGGATTCTTAACATCTCTGATACGGTCACAGCAGTCAATGATCAGACCTTTGATAGTTCCAAAGATTTGATTGATTATGTCAATTCTCAAAAACTAGGGGACTCCGTCAAGGTCACCTATGAAGAGGATGGGCAAACCAAGTCTGCAGAAGGTAAGATTATCACCTTGGAAAATGGCAAAAATGGGATTGGAATCGGTTTGATTGACCGTACGGAAGTGACCAGTGATATCCCAATTCGTTTTTCAACAGCCGGTATCGGTGGTCCAAGTGCAGGCCTCATGTTTAGTCTGGCCATCTATACCCAAATAGCTGACCCAGGCCTTCGTAATGGCCGCATTGTTGCCGGTACAGGAACTATTGACCGCGATGGGAATGTGGGGGACATTGGAGGTATTGATAAGAAAGTTGTAGCTTCGGCTAGAGAAGGTGCCGCGATTTTCTTTGCCCCAGATAACCCTGTTAGTGAAGAAGAACAAAAAGCGCATCCGGATGCGAAAAACAACTACCAAACAGCCCTAGAAGCAGCCAAAACAATCAAGACGGATATGAAAATCGTGCCTGTTAAAACCCTACAAGATGCAATTGATTACTTGAAAAACAATCCTTAATTTCTAAGTGAAGTTTCCAAACTAGCGCACAAACAGAGAAGATGGTATAATAGTCAAATGGTTCAATTATTATTCACTCTAAGCAGTCACATGCTCTTTATTTATGTGAGTTTTTACCTTTTAAAGGATCTTGTTAGATGGGAAAAGGTTTTAAAAGTGACAACTGAGAATACAGGAAAAGTTCGTTTACTAGTAGCCTTTTTCAGCATTGTAATGGGCTATATCATGAGTTCTTTCTTTATCAGCCTATATCAGTTGTGGCAAGAAGCGCTTAGAGGATTATTATAAAATCAAGAGTAAAGGAAATAAGTATGGAAAAAATTGTGGTTCAAGGTGGCGATAATCGTCTGGTAGGAAGTGTTACGATAGAAGGAGCAAAGAATGCAGTCTTGCCCTTGTTGGCAGCGACTATTCTAGCAAGTGAAGGAAAGACCGTCTTGCAGAATGTTCCTATCTTGTCAGATGTTTTCACTATGAATCAGGTGGTTCGTGGTTTGAATGCCAAGGTGGATTTTAATGAAGAAGCTCATCTTGTTGAGGTGGACGCGACTGGCGATATCACTGAAGAAGCTCCTTACAAGTATGTCAGCAAGATGCGTGCATCCATTGTTGTCTTGGGGCCAATCCTGGCTCGTGTAGGTCATGCCAAGGTATCCATGCCAGGTGGTTGTACGATTGGTAGCCGTCCTATTGATCTTCATTTGAAAGGCCTGGAAGCTATGGGAGCTAAGATTAGTCAGACAGCTGGTTATATCGAAGCCAAGGCTGATTGCTTACATGGCGCTCATATCTACATGGACTTCCCGAGTGTTGGCGCTACGCAGAACTTGATGATGGCAGCGACTCTGGCTGATGGTGTGACAGTGATTGAAAATGCTGCGCGTGAGCCTGAGATTGTTGACCTAGCCATTCTCCTCAATGAAATGGGAGCCAAGGTCAAAGGTGCTGGTACAGAGACCATTACCATTACCGGCGTTGAGAAACTTCATGGTACGACTCACAATGTAGTCCAAGACCGTATCGAAGCAGGAACCTTTATGGTAGCTGCTGCCATGACTGGTGGTGATGTCTTGATAAAAGACGCTGTCTGGGAGCACAACCGTCCCTTGATTGCCAAATTGCTTGAAATGGGAGTGGAAGTGACGGAGGAAACTGAAGGAATTCGAGTTCGTTCTCAACTAGAAAATCTAAAAGCTGTTCATGTGAAAACCTTGCCCCACCCAGGATTTCCAACAGATATGCAGGCTCAATTTACAGCCTTGATGACCGTCGCAAAAGGGGAATCAACTATGGTGGAGACAGTTTTTGAAAATCGTTTCCAACACTTAGAAGAAATGCGTCGCATGGGTTTACATTCTGAGATTATCCGTGATACAGCTCGTATTGTTGGTGGACAGCCTTTGCAGGGGGCAGAAGTTCTTTCAACTGACCTTCGTGCCAGTGCAGCCTTGATTTTGACAGGTTTGGTAGCACAAGGAGAAACTGTAGTTGGTAAATTGGTTCACTTGGATAGAGGTTACTACCGTTTCCATGAGAAGTTGGCGCAGCTAGGCGCTAAGATTCAGCGGATTGAGGCAAGTGATGAAGATGAATAAGAGATCAAGCTACGTAATCAAGCGTTTACTTTTAGTCATTTTGGTACTGTTTTTAGGTGCTCTAGCCTTAGGTATCGGCTTAATGGTAGGTTATGGAATCTTGGGCAAGGGTCAAGATCCATGGGCTATCCTGTCTCCAGCAAAATGGCAGGAATTGATTCATAAATTTACAGGAAATTAGGCTGGAGAACCAGTCTTTTTCTAGAGATAAGGAGAAAAATGGATAAAAAAACAAGACAGACACTGATCGGGCTGCTAGTGTTATTACTCTTATCTGCGGGAAGCTATTATATCAAGCAGATGCAGTCGACAGCTAATAGTCCTAAAACAAAGGTTAGTCAGAAAAAACAAGCGTCTGAAGCTCCTAGTCAAGAGTTGGCAGAAAGTGTCTTAACAGATGCAGTCAAAAGCCAAATAAAAGGGAGTCTTGAGTGGAATGGATCAGGTGCTTTTATCGTCAATGGTAATAAAACAAATCTAGATGCCAAGGTTTCAAGTAAGCCTTATGCTGATAATAAAACAAAGACAGTGGGTAAGGAAACCGTGCCAACCGTAGCTAACGCCCTCTTATCTAAGGCTACTCGTCAGTACAAGAATCGTGAAGAAACTGGGAATGGTTCGACTTCATGGACTCCTCCAGGCTGGCATCAGGTTAAGAATCTAAAGGGCACTTATACCCATGCGGTCGATAGAGGTCACTTGTTAGGCTATGCCTTAATCGGTGGCTTGGATGGTTTTGATGCCTCGACAAGCAATCCTAAAAACATTGCTGTTCAGACAGCCTGGGCAAATCAGGCTCAAGCCGAGGATTCGACTGGTCAAAACTACTATGAAAGCATGGTGCGCAAAGCCTTGGACCAAAACAAGCGTGTCCGTTACCGTGTAACCCTTTATTATGCTTCAAACGAGGATTTAGTTCCTTCAGCTTCACAGATTGAAGCCAAGTCTTCAGACGGAGAATTGGAATTTAATGTTCTAGTTCCCAATGTTCAAAAGGGACTTCAACTGGATTACCGAACTGGAGAAGTAACGGTAACTCAGTAAAAGATAACATAAACTCCTATGTCACTTGTGGATGTAGGAGTTCTTTCTTACTAGTTTAAGCAGGGCTACAATAGACACTGATACTCAAAGAAAATCAAAGTGCAAACTAGGAAGCTAGCCGCAGGTTGCTCAAAGCACAGCTTTGAGGTTGCAGATGAAGCTGACGTGGTTTGAAGAGATTTTCGAAGAGTATTGAGAAAAAATAATATGTACTGGACTATATTTTGTGATATAATAAAGGATAAGATACTATTTTAGGAGAAGAACTATGGAAGACCCAAGTAGTCAGAATTTGTTGCTACAATTTGTTTTATTGTTTATCTTGACGATGTTAAATGCTTTTTTCTCAGCCACAGAAATGGCCATGGTTTCACTTAACCGTGCGCGGGTTGAACAAAAGGCAGAAGAAGGAGATAGACGCTATATCCGTCTGCTGAAGGTACTAGAAAATCCTAACCACTTTTTATCAACCATTCAAGTAGGGATTACCCTGATTACGATCTTATCAGGGGCGAGTTTGGCAGAAACTCTGGGACGAGAAATTGCATCTTGGCTTGGAAATGGGGAAACAGCTTATGCCGTTGCAAGTTTTCTATCTTTAGCATTTTTGACTTATATTTCCATCGTTTTTGGGGAATTGTATCCTAAGAGAATCGCTCTTAATCTAAAGGATGCCTTGGCGATTCGTACAGCGCCAGTTATCATTGGGCTGGGGAAACTAGTTAGTCCCTTTGTTTGGCTCTTGTCTGCATCTACCAATCTCTTGAGTCGCTTGACTCCTATGACCTTTGACGATGCTGATGAAAAAATGACCCGTGATGAAATTGAATACATGCTGACAAATAGTGAAGAAACACTAGATGCTGACGAAATTGAAATGTTACAAGGAATTTTTTCACTGGACGAATTAATGGCCAGAGAAGTCATGGTTCCTCGAACGGATGCCTTTATGGTCGATATTCAGGATGATAGTCAAACCATCATCCAAAGTATTTTAAAACAAAATTATTCTCGTATCCCTGTCTATGATGGGGATAAGGACAATGTGATTGGAATCATTCACACCAAGAGTCTCCTTAATGCGGGCTTTGTGGACGGTTTTGACAATATTGTTTGGAAGAAAATCTTACAAGATCCACTTTTTGTTCCTGAAACTATTTTTGTGGATGACTTGTTAAAAGAACTGCGCAATACCCAAAGACAAATGGCAATCTTGCTGGATGAATACGGTGGGATGGCTGGTTTGGTGACCCTAGAAGACCTCTTAGAGGAAATCGTTGGCGAAATCGATGACGAAACAGATAAGGCTGAAATCGAAGTTCATAAAATTGGAGAAGATACTTATATTGTTCAAGGTACCATGAATCTCAATGATTTTAATGACTACTTTGACGTTGAACTGGAAAGTGATGACGTTGATACCATCGCTGGTTACTATTTGACAGGAGTTGGGACCATTCCAACGACTGAGAAACTCAGTTATGAATTAGTCAGCCAAAACAAACAGCTTATCCTAACCAATGATAAGGTAAAAAATGGACGTGTTACCAAGGTAAAAGTCCAAATTACCGAAGTTGAAATAGAAGAAGAAACAGAGTAAACTAGAGGCTTTTGTCACCAGGTGTGACGAAGCTTTTTCAGTTGATTTCATACTCTTCGAAAATCAAATTCAAACCGCGTCAACGTCGCCTTGCCGTACGCAAGTACAGCCTGCGGCTAGTTTCCTAGTTTGCTCTTTGATTTTCATTGAGTATCAAAAGATTGTCTCCTAAAAAGAAGTCTGCCCCAAATTCACCCCAAAAGTTTTTGTAAGTTATATGTATTTATCCGAAGAAAATAAAAAAGCCCTTTAAACTGGGCTTTCTGTTTAAATGAAACCTGATAAATCAAGTTATAGAAGGCGGTAGACGGATTTGAACCGACGATCAAGCTTTTGCAGAGCCGTGCCTTACCACTTGGCTATACCGCCTTAACGTTTATTATTATACCTTGAAAATGATTTTCAGTCAATAGCTTTTTCAGATTTTTTGTGTCAATAAGCCTAAATATTCTGAAAATTCGTTTACTTTTCTTGAAATCTATGATATAATTGATGATAACCTATACTTTATTTATAAGAGGAGTAAATAAATGAAAAAAAGTCAAGTGCTTGCTGTAGCGGGAGCTACCTTATTAGCGTCAGGAGTTCTAGCTGCGTGTTCAAACACTAGTTCAAATAATGCTAAACTAGCAAAAGATTACCAATATGTTTATCAAACAGATCCAGAAACTTTGGATTATATCGTCAGCAATATCGATTCTACATCATTCGTCACAACAAATGCTGTAGATGGCTTGTTGGCTAATGATAAATATGGTAACCTGGTTCCTTCTATTGCTGAATCATGGACAGTTTCAAAAGATGGTTTGACTTATACCTATAAAATCCGTAAGGATGCTAAATGGGTGACAGCAGAGGGAGAAGAATACGCTCCTGTAACTGCTAAAGACTTCGTTACTGGTTTGAAACACGCCGTAGATGGAAAATCAAAAGGACTTTCAATCGTTAGCTCTTCTATTAAGGGATTAGAAGCCTATATCAAGGGTGAAACAAGCGATTTTTCAACCGTTGGAGTAAAAGCGCTTGATGATCAAACACTAGAATATACCTTGAACCAGCCAGAAACTTTCTGGAATGACAAGACAACTAGTGGTGTTTTGATGCCGGTTAATGAAGAATTCTTAACTTCAAAAGGGGAAGGTTTTGGTGCCCCAACAGATGCTAACTCTATTCTTTATAACGGTCCATTTGTCTTAAAATCTGTAACTCCAAAATCATCTATCGAGATGGCTAAAAATGATGCATACTGGGACAAAGAAAATGTAAAAATTGAGAACGTTAAGTTCACTTTCTGGGATGGTAAGGACCAAGATGTGATTGCTAAAGGTTTTGCTGATGGTCAATATAGCAAGGCGCGTATCTTCCCTACAAGTTCTACATATGAAAAATATGCAGCTGACTTTAAAGATAACATTTACTTTAACGAACCAGGCGCGGGTGTTGCAACTGTCAGCTTGAACTATGGCCGTACAACCTATAACCACACTGCCAAAACAAGTGATGCCCAAAAGACATCTACTCAGAAAGCATTGCTAAACAAGGAATTCCGTCAAGCCTTGAACTTTGCTGTCGATCGCAATTCTTATTCAGCTCAAACAAATGGTACTGATGGAGCTGCAGTAGCCATCCGTAATACATTTGCACCATATAATCTTCAAGTTGGTAAGAAAACATTTGGTGAATTGGTACAAGATAGCTTGGCTAAGACAAATTCTTCTACTTGGTCAAACGTGTCTCTAGCAGATTCTCAAAATGGACTCTATAATGAAGAAAAAGCTAAAGAAGTCTTTGCTAAAGCAAAATCAAGCCTACAAGCTGAAGGTGTTGAATTCCCAATCCACTTGGATGCCTTGGTTATCCAAGAATCAACAGCGGTTGTAAACCGTGTTCAATCATTGAAACAATCAATTGAAAAAGTATTGGGTTCAGATAATGTTGTTGTAGACTTGCAACAAATGACTCAAGCAGAAGCTTTACCAATTTCATTTAGCGCTCCAACAGCTAAAGAACAAGACTGGGATATCCATACCTTGCTAGGATGGAATCCTGACTATCAAGATCCTTCTACTTTCTTGGATCAATTCGTCCTTAAGGGAGGAAGCACTCGCCTCTACCTTGGTATTGACCAAAACACAGATGCATCAGTAGTAAGCAAACTTGGTTTAGCTGACTATGGAAAATTACTTGATGACGCAAACAGCGAAAACCAAGATGTTCAAAAACGTTATGAAAAATACGCGGTGGCACAAGCTTGGTTGACTGACAATGCTTTGACAATTCCAGTAATGGCTTCTCCCAAAGAAACAGCCGTTTCATATGTTTCAAAAGTTCTACCATTTAGCTCTTCATATTCAGTAGCCGGTCTTAAAGGTGAAAATTCAGGATACTTGAAGTACACTGAAGTTGGCGAAAAAGCAATTACCAAAGAAGAGTATGAAAAAGCTCGTGAAAAATGGTTGAAAGAAAAGACTGAGTCAAACGAGAAAGCTCAAAAAGAATTGGCAAGTCATGTGAAGTAAATAATTTTCAATAGAACTTTCTCTCCATGAGGAGAAGGTTCTTTTGGGATTTTTAAAGGAAATGATATGAAAAAATATATTTTTATGCGTGTTTTGCGGTCCTTGGTTTCTATCTTCTTAGTAACAACCTTGACCTACACGATTATCTATACAATGGTTCCTCGAAAATTGATTTTCAAACAGGATACCAACTATAACAAGATTGCGACAACTGCTGATAAACGTGATAACTATGAGAATACTGTTTATGAGCGTATGGGCTATATCGAGTACTACGATACCAAAGAGTTGCAAGAAAAAGCTAGCCAGATGGATGCTTCTGTAACCGTTGAAGCCAATGACACCAACAAGGCTATCTATGAAAAATACATCAAACAAATTGGTCATGGTTGGACCTTAGGAGAATTTACTGAAAGTGGCCAATTCTACGCTACTCGTGAAATCCCGATTTTTGAACGTGTTTTCAAATTCTATGCTAACTTGATTGACATTGACCATACTAATAAAATTCAAGACCCTGAAAACCCAGACTTGAAACGTTACCTTCGTTTCGAAAATGATCCAGCTATCGGATGGTCATTGGTCGGTTCAGGTACCAAACACAAATATCTCTTGTACTTCAACAGTCAGTTCCCATTTGTGCATCAAAACTTTGTGAACATTAATTTGGGTGATTCATATCCAACCTATGCTAATAGCCCTGTTTTACAGGTTATTACTCAAGGACAAGGGCAAACAAAAACATCTCAAGTTCAGTTCCCAACAGGTAAGAAAACTTCTTCTGTAAATATTTACTCAAGAACCTACAAATCGCCTAGTCAAGCTGACTCTCGTGAAGTAGCCAACTACGGGAAAGATGATCCTTATACAGCTACGGAAAGCAATTACCAATATCCTTCTATGATTGCTAGCTCTGCAGTTGTCGGATTGATTGGTTTGGTGATTTCTTATGCGATTGCTGTGCCACTTGGTTCAGCTATGGCTCGCTTCAAGAACACATGGATTGATAGTTTCTCAACAGGGGCTTTGACCTTCTTGATGGCTCTTCCAACAATTGCCTTGGTTTATATCGTTCGTTTAGCTGGTTCTTCAATCGGCTTGCCAGATTCATTCCCTATCTTGGGTGCTGGAGATTGGCGTTCGTATGTTTTACCAGCAGTTATCCTTGGTTTGTTGGGTGCTCCTGGTACCGCTATTTGGATTCGTCGTTATATGATTGACTTGCAATCACAAGACTTTGTACGTTTTGCTCGTGCCAAAGGTTTGTCTGAAAAAGAAATTTCAAACAAACACATCTTTAAAAATGCCATGGTTCCGCTGGTTTCAGGAATTCCTGGTGCTGTTATCGGGGTTATCGGTGGTGCAACCCTTACTGAAACAGTCTTCGCTTTCCCAGGTATGGGTAAAATGTTGATTGACTCTGTAAAAGCATCTAATAACTCTATGGTCGTTGGTCTTGTCTTCATCTTTACATGTATTTCTATCTTCTCACTTCTTTTGGGAGATATTTGGATGACGATTATTGACCCACGTATTAAATTGACTGAGAAAGGAGGCAAATAATGTCTACAATCGATAAAGAAAAATTTCAGTTTGTAAAACGTGACGATTTTGCCTCTGAAGCCATTGATGCGCCAGCTTATTCATACTGGGGTTCAGTGTTTAGACAATTTATGAAGAAAAAATCAACTGTAGTCATGTTGGGAATCTTGGTAGCCATCATTTTGATGAGTTTCATCTACCCAATGTTTTCTAAGTTTGATTTCAATGATGTCAGCAAGGTAAATGACTTTAGTGCTCGTTATATCAAGCCAAATGCTCAGCATTGGTTCGGTACAGACAGTAACGGTAAATCTCTCTTTGACGGTGTCTGGTTCGGAGCTCGTAACTCTATCCTCATTTCTGTGATTGCGACAGTGATTAACTTGGTTATCGGTGTCTTTGTCGGTGGTATTTGGGGGATTTCAAAATCAGTTGACCGCGTGATGATGGAAGTTTATAACGTCATCTCAAACATCCCATCTCTTTTGATTGTCATTGTCTTGACTTACTCAATCGGAGCTGGATTCTGGAATCTGATTTTTGCCATGAGTGTAACAACATGGATTGGGATTGCCTTCATGATTCGTGTGCAAATCTTGCGTTATCGTGACTTGGAATACAACTTGGCGTCACGTACCTTGGGAACACCAACCTTGAAGATTGTTGCTAAAAACATCATGCCACAATTGGTATCTGTTATTGTGACAACCATGACTCAAATGCTTCCAAGCTTTATCTCATACGAAGCCTTCTTGTCTTTCTTCGGTCTTGGATTGCCGATTACAGTGCCAAGTTTGGGTCGTTTGATTTCAGATTATTCACAAAACGTAACAACCAATGCTTACTTGTTCTGGATTCCATTGACAACTCTTGTCTTGGTATCCTTATCCCTTTTCGTAGTTGGTCAAAACTTAGCGGATGCTAGTGATCCACGTACACATAGATAGGAGTAGAAATGACAAAAGAAAAAAATGTAATTTTGACTGCTCGCGATATTGTCGTGGAATTTGACGTTCGTGACAAAGTATTGACAGCCATTCGCGGCGTTTCCCTTGAACTAGTTGAAGGAGAAGTACTAGCCTTGGTAGGCGAGTCAGGATCAGGAAAATCTGTTTTGACAAAGACCTTCACAGGTATGCTCGAAGAAAATGGTCGTATTGCCCAAGGAAGCATTGACTACCGTGGTCAAGATTTGACAGCTCTATCTTCTCATAAGGATTGGGAACAAATTCGTGGTGCTAAGATTGCGACTATCTTCCAAGATCCAATGACTAGTTTGGACCCAATTAAAACAATTGGTAGTCAGATTACAGAAGTTATTGTAAAACACCAAGGAAAAACGCCTAAAGAAGCGAAAGAATTGGCAATTGACTACATGAATAAGGTTGGGATTCCAGAAGCAGATAGACGTTTTGATGAATACCCCTTCCAATATTCTGGAGGAATGCGTCAACGTATCGTTATTGCGATTGCCCTTGCCTGTCGACCTGATGTCTTGATCTGTGATGAGCCAACGACTGCCTTGGATGTGACCATCCAAGCACAGATTATTGATTTGCTAAAATCTTTACAAAACGAGTACCATTTCACAACAATCTTTATCACCCACGACCTTGGTGTGGTAGCAAGTATTGCGGATAAGGTAGCGGTTATGTATGCAGGAGAAATCGTTGAGTATGGAACTGTTGAGGAAGTCTTCTATGACCCTCGCCATCCATATACATGGAGTCTCTTGTCTAGCTTGCCTCAGCTTGCTGATGATAAAGGGGATCTTTACTCAATCCCAGGAACACCTCCGTCACTTTATACTGACTTGAAAGGGGATGCCTTTGCCTTGCGTTCTGACTATGCAATGCAGATTGACTTCGAACAAAAAGCTCCTCAATTCTCAGTATCAGAGACGCATTGGGCTAAAACTTGGCTTCTTCATGAGGATGCTCCAAAAGTAGAAAAACCAGCTGTGATTGCAAATCTCCACGATAAAATCCGTGAAAAAATGGGATTTGCCCATCTGGCTGACTAGGAGGAAGGAAATGTCTGAAAAATTAGTAGAAATCAAAGATTTAGAAATTTCCTTCGGTGAAGGAAGTAAGAAGTTTGTCGCGGTTAAAAATGCTAACTTCTTTATCAACAAGGGAGAAACGTTCTCGCTTGTTGGTGAGTCAGGTAGTGGGAAAACAACTATTGGTCGTGCCATCATTGGTCTAAATGATACAAGTAATGGGGATATCATTTTTGATGGTCAAAAGATTAATGGTAAGAAATCGCGTGAACAAGCTGCGGAATTGATTCGTCGTATCCAGATGATTTTCCAAGACCCTGCTGCAAGTTTGAATGAACGTGCCACTGTTGATTATATTATTTCTGAAGGTCTTTACAATCACCGTTTGTTTAAGGATGAAGAAGAACGTAAAGAGAAAGTTCAAAGTATTATCCGTGAAGTAGGTCTTCTTGCTGAGCACTTGACTCGTTACCCTCATGAATTCTCAGGTGGTCAACGTCAACGTATCGGTATTGCCCGTGCCTTGGTCATGCAACCAGACTTTGTTATTGCGGATGAGCCCATTTCAGCCTTGGACGTTTCTGTTCGTGCCCAAGTCTTGAACTTGCTCAAAAAATTCCAAAAAGAACTTGGTTTGACCTATCTCTTTATCGCCCATGACTTGTCGGTTGTTCGCTTTATTTCAGACCGTATCGCAGTTATTTACAAGGGTGTTATTGTAGAGGTTGCTGAAACAGAAGAATTGTTTAACAATCCAATTCATCCATATACTCAGGCTTTGCTTTCAGCGGTACCTATCCCAGATCCAATCTTGGAACGCAAGAAGGTCTTGAAAGTATATGATCCAGATCAACATGATTATGAGACAGATAAGCCATCTATGGTAGAAATCCGTCCAGGTCACTATGTTTGGGCTAACCAAGCCGAATTGGCACGTTATCAAAAAGGACTAAACTAATAATGGTTTTATAATTTCCATGTCAATTTTTATGGAAATTATAAACCCTTTTTTGTTGGACTGATTTGAAAAGCTTTGAAAGCTCCTTGAAAGAATTTTCGAAAAATTTTAAAAAATTCTGAAATATTCTTGACAGGTGATGAAAAAGGTGGTAAGATAGGAAACATCAAAAAAGAAAGCAGAAAAAGAAATGAATAAGAGACAAGCTGTAACGATGAATCAAAACTTTTACTTTAGCTACTTTAGATAGTGTTTGTAGACATGTCATCATGGATGCAAACAGTTCAAGCAATTTGTTTGTATCTATGTGGCTAAGATTTTTGATTGTGGTCCATATAGATGAATATCTAAATGGACTAGCAAAGTTATAACTTGTTAGATTATTTCAAGCATCCGTTTAGATAGTATCTAGGCGGTTTTTTATTTTATCTTTCTGAGAAGGAGTTTCATTATGAAAGTTGTTCGAAAATTACTAGCACCCCTCTTGGTAGTGGGAATCCTCTTGACCTCTCTGATCGGTTTGCATCAGTTGAAGGCAGATAAGAAAAAAGATGTTTTTCGTATCGGTATTTCGCAGTTTATTACTCATCAATCTTTGGACGCTACTAGAGAAGGTTTTGTAGATGAGCTGGTCAAGCAAGGCTATGTTGAAGGGGAAAATATCGAGATTGATTTGCAAAATGCACAGGGAGAACAACGAAATCTTAAAACGATTTCCCAGCAACTAGCAGAATCTAGTGATGTCGTTCTAGCTATCGCAACGCCTTCTGCTCAGAGCTTGGCCAATACAACACAAACGACACCTGTTATCTTTTCAGCGGTAACAGATCCTGTCAGTGCCAAGTTGGTAGAGTCAAGAGAGCATCCTGGGGGCAATGTAACTGGGACAAGCGATCAGTCATCAGATGCCATTTCAACCCAAATCAATTTGATAAAGAAAGTGTTGCCAAAAGCTAAAACAATTGGAATTCTTTATACTCAGAGTGAGCCAAATTCGGTTGTCCAAAAGGATGAAGCTAAACGACTTCTGGAAGAAAAAGGCTTTACCGTTGTTGAAAAAACAATCTTGGACAGTAATAACGTCAAGGCGGCAGCAGAGAGCTTGATGACAGAGGTGGATATGGTTTTTGTACCAACGGATAATATCATTTCGTCAACCATGGAAACAGTCAAGCAGGTTTCTATTAAACACAAGGTACCAGTATTTGGTGGCTCAACAGAAATGATTGCTGTTGGTGGCTTGTATAACTACGGTACCAATTATGAAGAATTGGGAAGACAGACAGCTCGCATGCTGATTCGTATTTTAAAAGGTGAGAAGCCAGAAAATATAGCAGTTGAGTTGCCTGAAAAACTGGAATTGCATACCAATCAAGAAATGGCAGATGCATTGGGAATTGATATTAGTAAGTTAGAAGGCAAGGAATAAGGAGGTTTGAGATGAATTTTGTATTATCTAGTTTATCAGAAGGTTTGTTGTGGTCGATTATGGCGATTGGGGTCTACTTGACTTTCCGTATTTTGGATATTGCGGATATGACTGCTGAGGGGGCCTTTCCACTGGGGGCGGCTGTCGTCGTATCTCAGATACAGGCAGGGACAAATCCTTGGATTGCGACCTTACTTGCTTTGTTGGCAGGTATGGTAGCAGGTCTAGTATCAGGAATGCTCCACACCAAGATGAAAATCCCAGCTCTCTTGACAGGGATTGTGACCTTGACAGGGCTCTATTCCATCAATATTAAAATCATGGGAAGTGTGCCTAATCTTTCCTTGGGAGATTCTTCAACTGTCTTTAAACAGTTGGCGAGCTTGGGGCTGACAAATGAAGAAGCTGTTTTCTCACTTAGTTTAGTCTGTCTCTTACTTGTTTGTTTGGTCTTGACACTTTTGATGAAAACGGAGATTGGTTTGGTTTTACGTTCTACTGGGGACAATATTCCTATGAGTGAGGCCAATGGAGTCAATGTAGACACGATGAAGATTGTTGGTTACATGATTTCAAACAGCTTGATTGCCCTATGTGGTTCCTTGTTCGCCCAAAATGATGGATTTTCAGATGTGACTTCTGGGACAGGAACCATCGTTGTTGGTTTGAGTGCAGTGATTATTGCGGAAGTCTTGATTCACGACTTGACCATCGGAGGTCGCTTATTATCCATCGGAATCGGTGCTATTGTATACCGTTTGATTATTTTAAATATCTATGAAATTCCAAATCTAGATCAAAACTTGGTACGTCTCTTTAATGCAATCTTGCTAGCCTTAGTTTTATTTGCACCAGAATTGCAAAAGAGATTAAAGATTCGTGGTCTGAAATTGAGAAATGAATAGGAGGAGAAAGTTATGGCAAGTTTGTTAACACTTGAAAATATTCACAAAACATTTGAAGCAGGGACGGTCAATGAGAACCATGTCCTCAAAGGATTAGATTTAGAGGTTGAAGAGGGAGATTTTATCTCTGTGATTGGTGGAAATGGAGCAGGGAAATCCACTTTGATGAATATCTTGGCTGGCAATCTATCGGTGGATGAAGGGGACCTTTTATTGGCAGGTAAATCCATTAAAAATCTGAGTGTCAGAAAGAGAGCCAAGGATATTGCCCGTGTTTTTCAAGATCCTAAGATGGGGACAGCTTCTCGTTTGACGATTGAGGAGAATATGGCTATTGCCTTGAGACGCGGGCAGAAGAGAGGGCTTGGTTGGGGAGTGAAGGAGAAGGATAGAATCCAGTTCCAAGAGGCCTTGAAGGAGTTGAATATTGGTCTTGAAAACCGCTTAAAAGTAGATACTCAATATCTCTCAGGAGGACAAAGACAGGCCTTGACCCTAGTCATGGCAGCTCTGGTGAAACCCAAACTTTTGCTTTTGGATGAACATACTGCGGCACTTGACCCGAAAACTAGTCAGATGGTGATGGACTTGACGCAAAAGATTGTGGAACACCATCAGTTGACGACTTTGATGATTACCCATGATATGAACCATGCGATTGAGTACGGAAATCGTCTCATTATGCTCTATCAGGGTAAGATAGTGGTGGATGTCAAAGGAGAAGAGAAAAAGAATCTAACAGTTGAAGATCTCATGCATCTCTTCCAGAAAAATAGTGGCCAAAGTTTGGTCAGTGATGAATTAGTTTTGGGATAAAGAAAAACACCACACTTTGTAAGACACAAGGTGTGGTTGTATTTTATCTCTTAGACCAAGTTCTCTTCATAAAGAGAAGTAGGATTGGATAAATCTCCAAGCGCCCTGCAATCATTGCAAAGGAGAGGAGAATTTTTGAGATAGGACTAAAGATTGCGAAACTAGAAGTGGTTCCTAGAATAGGCCCGATGTTATTGAAACAGCTAAAGACTGCGCTGGTCACAACCAGAAAATCATTGCTATCTAGGCTGACAATAAAGATAAGTGCTAGCAAAATCATAGAATAGATGACAAAGTACTTGAGAATCTTATGCTGGGTATCTTTGTCAATCACAGTTTTATTAACATGGAGGGTCAAAACACGGTGGGGCGATAGGATTGACAAAATCTGATTTTTAGCAATTTTTGAAAGGATGAGGCCTCGAATAACCTTGAGTCCACCTGCGGTTGATCCAGCGGAGCCACCGATTCCCATGAGAAAGAGGAGGATAAACTGGGAGAAGAGAGGCCAGTTAGTAATATCTCCATATCCAAAACCAGTTGTTGTAATGATGTTGGAAACCTGGAAGAAGGCCATTTCAAAACTCTTTGAAAATCCCGGGTAGAGATAGAGGGTATTAAGGCTGATCAAGCCTGTAGAAATCATTACGATGAATAAGTAAGCCCGAAGTTCTTCATCTCCAAAGAAGGCCTTGACGCGACGGATCATGAGGTAGTAGTAGAGGTTGAAATTTACCCCAAAAACCAGAACTCCGATACTAACCAGATAGGTAATCAGTGAGCTACCATAGTGGGCAATTCCGTCGTTATAGACGGTAAATCCTCCTGTACCCGCTGTTCCCATGGCAATGACAAAACTATCAAATAGAGGCATTCCGGCTAGGTAATAGATGATGACAAAGAGGGAAAAGAGAGCTAGATAAAGGAGATAGAGAATCTGGGCAGTATTTTTTAGCTTGGATACTACTTTACCGAAAACAGGGCCAGGAACCTCAGCCTTCATCACCTCTAGGTGGCTATTTTTGGCGTTATCCATAATAGCAAGTGCAAAAACAAGCACTCCCATTCCTCCAATCAAGTGGGTAAAGCTTCGCCAGAAGAGGAGGGAACGACTGAGAACCGAAACGTCGTTCAGAATAGTTGCTCCAGTAGTTGTAAAGCCAGAACTAATCTCAAAAAAGGCATCGATAACGCTGGGAATTTGCCCAGCAAAGACAAAGGGGAGACCGCCAAAGAAAGACCAAAGTATCCAACAGAGGGCAACAATCAAGATTCCCTCCTTGGCATAAATCCGTTGATTTTTTGGCTTTTGTAAAATTCCTGAACCACCTAGTAATACGAGAAGCCCAATCGTTGTAAAGAGGGCTGTAAAGACTTGGCTCGATTCGTGGTAATAGACAGCTACAGCTACAGGAACCAAGAGGAGAACAGCTTCAATCAAAAGTAACTTTGAAAGGAGGTAACGAATCATACTTTTATTCATTTCTTACCTCGCGATCAAGTCATAAATCTTGGTGATGTTTGGCAACAAGGTTGTTACTAGGAGTTTGTCTCCGACTTCAAGCATATCCTCCCCAGTTGGGAAAATAGTCTTGCCCTTTCGAATGATGGCTGCAATAAGAACCCCTTTTTTCAATTTCAGTTGAGAAAGTGGTTTGGCAGTCATTTTATTAGCTTCCTTGATATGGAATTGCAGGGTTTCGATTTGGCCATTGGCTAGATGGTGCATAGCTTGAAGGTCTGAATACTGGGCATTAACCCGACCACGAATAAAGTGCATAATCGTATCTACAGCGATGCTTTTAGGTGTGATGATACTTGAAAAATCAGGCGCATTGATAATTTCGAGGAGACTGGTACGATTGACCTTAGTGATATTTTTCTGTACACCTACCCTGTCAAGGAACATAGAGGTAATCAGATTTTCCTCGTCGACTCCTGTTAGAGTCGCAACGGCATCATAGTTTTGAGCACTTTCTTCCAGCAGGATATCTTTTGCGGTACCATCTCCTTGAACGATGTAGAGATTTGGGAATTTCTCGCTAAAGAAGCTGGCGATCTCAGGATTGATTTCAATAACCTTGGTATCGATACGACTGTCTTTGAGGATACCTAGTAGATAATAGGCAATTCTACCTGCACCGACGATGAGAAGGCTCTTCACGGCACGAGATTTGAAATAATTATGGAAGAGCATCATATCAACACGGTTACCAGTGACAAAGATTCTATCTTTATCCTGTATGGTCATGTCACCGCTTGGAATGATAATTTGATGATCCCTCTCTATCGCACAGACAATGACATTGCCAAATTTTTTCCGAAAATCAGAAATGGGCATTTGGCAAAGACCACTGGAGGATTTAACAGTGAATTCCATCAAGCTGACCCGTCCACCAAAGAAACGTTCGACAGAGAGGGCGTTGGGGAAGTCAATAATATTCGCGATAGCGCGGGCAGCCAAGAGCTCAGGGTTAACGATAAGAGAAAAACCGAGAATATTCTTTTCCTTGAAATAAGAGTTAGAATATTCAGGGTTCCGCACCCGAACGATGGTCTCTTTAGCTCCCATTTTTTTGGCTAGAACGGCTGCAATCATGTTCACTTCATCGTATTCAGTCAGGGCGATAAAGATATCACAATCCTGGACACTGGCTTGCTCAAGGATGGTAAAATCGGCCCCGTTACCAAGGATACCCATGATATCAAAGCGATTGACAATATGATTGAGGACAGCTTCGTCTTGCTCAATCAGCAAAACATCATGCTTTTCTGCAACCAAGGAGCGACAGAGGGCAGAACCAACTTTTCCCCCTCCGACAAGGATAATTTTCATAATAAAACCTACTTCTTCATTATGTAACTATCATACCTTTTTTCAAGAAAAAATGCACCTACTAGCTAATCACCAGAGTTTTTAGTAGGAAATTTGCTATAAGGTAAAACTATACCCTAACCAATTGAAATAGCTATTAGCGACTTTCTCTGAAATATGGTATGATAAAGGATATATAAGGAGATAAAATGAATAATAATTTACTGGTATTACAATCAGACTTTGGTCTGGTAGATGGTGCGGTATCGGCTATGATTGGAGTGGCTTTAGAAGAATCTCCAACCTTAAAAATTCATCACTTGACGCACGATATTACGCCTTATAATATTTTTGAGGGGAGTTATCGTCTCTTTCAGACGGTGGATTACTGGCCTGAGGGAACGACTTTTGTATCGGTTGTCGATCCAGGTGTCGGCTCGAAACGTAAGAGTGTAGTTGCCAAGACTGCAAAAAATCAATACATTGTCACGCCAGATAATGGGACGCTTTCTTTTATCAAGAAACACGTTGGCATTGTAGCTATTCGTGAGATTTCTGAAGTGGCCAATAGACGTCAAAATACAGAGCATTCTTATACCTTCCACGGTCGTGATGTCTATGCCTATACTGGTGCTAAACTGGCCAGTGGTCACATTTCTTTTGAGGAAGTGGGACCAGAGCTCAGTGTGGATCAGATTGTGGAGCTTCCAGTCGTAGAGACCATCATTGAAGACCATTTGGTGAAGGGAGCTATTGATATTCTGGATGTGCGTTTCGGCTCGCTTTGGACCTCTATCACACGAGAAGAGTTTTACAAGCTGGGACCAGCATTCGGTGACCGTTTTGAGGTGACTATCTATCATGCAGATATGCTGGTCTATCAAAATCAGGTTGTTTATGGCAAATCATTTGCAGATGTGAGAATTGGGCAACCCATCCTTTACATCAACTCTCTCTATCGTTTAGGTCTGGCTATCAACCAAGGTTCCTTTGCCAAGGCTTATAATGTGGGCGTCGGTTCATCTTGGACCATTGAAATAAAGAAAATAGAATCATAAAATAGGAGAATATAGATGAAAAATCAATCAATTAAACAAGTTGTTGCTATCGGTGTTGGAGCTGCTCTCTTTGTTGTCATCGGGATGATCAGCATCCCGACACCCGTTCCAAATACAAGCATCCAGCTTCAGTATGCGGTACAGAGCCTCTTGTCTATCATTTTTGGCCCTCTAGTAGGACTACTTGTTGGTTTAATTGGGCATGCTGTTAAGGATTCTATTGCAGGCTATGGTCTTTGGTGGACTTGGATTATTGCTAGTGGTCTCTTTGGTCTAGCCGTCGGACTCTTTAGAAAATACATTCGAGTAACACAGGGTGTTTTTGAGTTGAAGGATATTGTCTTCTTTAACCTCATTCAGATTGTTGCAAATGCTCTTGTTTGGGGTGTCTTGGCACCACTTGGAGATGTTGTGATTTATCAAGAAGCGGCAGAAAAAGTATTTGCCCAAGGGATTGTTGCGGGAATTGCTAATGCTGTAACTGTAGCTATCGCAGGGACCCTTCTCTTGCTAGCTTATTCACGTACGCAGACTCGTTCAGGAAGTTTGAAAAAGGATTAATATAAGGGAAAAGGCTGGGAAACCGGTCTTTTTCGATGTTTATAGGCTAGTAAGGTAAGCAAGCTAGGCTAGGAATTTTTTGGCACTAAGATTTTAAGAGAAGAGTCTGCAAGAAGGGGTAGATTTATGATAAAATAGAAGTCTAAGAAGCGAATGAAGAGAGTAAGATGAAAGAAGCTATAATTGAGTGGAAGGATTTCTCTTTCCAGTATGAAACGCAACAAGAACCGACCTTGCAAGGAGTGGACTTAACCATTTATAAGGGAGAGAAAGTTTTAATTGTTGGGCCATCTGGGTCAGGCAAGTCTACCTTGGGTCAGTGTTTGAATGGGATTATTCCCAATATTTACAAGGGTCAGACGTCTGGAGAATTTTTGATTAAGGGGCAAGCAGCCTTTGATATGAGCATCTATGATAAGTCTCATCTGGTCAGCACGGTTTTGCAGGATACAGATGGGCAGTTTATCGGTTTATCCGTGGCAGAGGATTTGGCTTTTGCTCTGGAAAATGATGTAACAGCTCTAGATGACATGAAAAATCGTGTTCATAAATGGGCTGAAAAGCTGGACCTTATTTCTTTACTAGCTCAGCGTCCCCAGGATTTGTCAGGTGGACAAAAGCAGCGAGTTAGTCTAGCTGGTGTCTTGATTGATGAGAGTCCGATTCTCTTGTTTGATGAGCCACTAGCCAATCTTGATCCCAAGTCAGGTCAGGATATTATCGAATTGATTGATCAGATTCATAAGGAAGAGGGGACGACGACCCTTATTATTGAGCACCGTTTGGAGGATGTTCTGCATCGCCCTGTGGATCGGATTGTCTTGATAAACGATGGTCGTATCCTCTTTAATGGGAGTCCTGACCAGTTACTGGCGACTGATTTATTGACCCAAAATGGAATCCGAGAACCCCTTTATCTAACCACTCTCCGTCAATTAGGTGTGGATTTAGCCAAGGAAGAACAATTGGCAAATTTGGACAACTTGTCTATCTCAAAAGGCCAGGTCCAGTTGCGAACGGAACTGGTAAAAGAAACCCCAGAATTGCAGTCACTCTTTAGACTAGAGGACGTGTCGTTTTCTTATGACGATAGACCGATTTTAAAATCCATTCATTTAGATATTAAAAAGGGTGAAAAGATTGCCATTGTCGGGAAAAATGGAGCAGGGAAATCAACCCTAGCCAAGGCCATAAGCAGCTTTATCCAGACGGAAGGTCGCTATCTTTGGGAAGGGCAGTATATAAAAGGAGATTCTGTTGCAGAACGGGCGGAACGAGTAGGCTATGTGCTGCAAAATCCCAATCAAATGATTTCAACCAATATGATTTTTGATGAGGTGGCTCTAGGACTTCGTTTGCGAGATGTGGACGAGCAGGAAATTGAAACGAGAGTCTATGAAACCTTGAAAATCTGTGGTCTCTATGAATTCCGTAATTGGCCCATATCTGCCTTATCATTTGGTCAGAAGAAACGTGTGACTATTGCCTCAATTTTGGTCTTAGGCGCTGAAATCATTCTCTTAGATGAGCCAACAGCAGGTCAAGACCAGAAGAACTATACTGAGATTATGGAATTTCTCGAAGAGTTGCATCAACAAGGGCATACGATTGTCATGATTACCCATGATATGCAATTGATGCTGGATTATTCAGACCGAGCCCTTGTCATGGTGGACGGGGAATTGATTGCCGATACTGATCCAGCTAGTCTGTTGAGCAATCCTGAGCTGTTAGTAAAAGCCAACCTAAAAGAAACTTCAATCTTCAACTTGGCCAAGAAACTAGACGTGGATCCACTTGCTTTAACGGCATTTTACAAAGAAAGGAGAGAAGGATGCAAGCTAAATTAATCGGTTACCAGCAAAGAGATACTGTGATTCATCGCTTGTCAGGAGCTGGGAAACTCCTCTTTTTCATCCTTGTATCATTGGCGGCCATGATTAGCTATGATACCAGACTGCTTGTTCTGATTGCCATCTTTTCGGTCTTTCTCCTCTATTTGTCAGAAATCCGTTTTAAAGATGTTTCCTTTGTGGCAGTTTTTGCGACGGTATTTGCGATTTTGAATGTCTTGATGGTCTATCTCTTTTCTCCTGAATATGGGGTTGGACTTTACGGAGAGAGAAGTGTGATTTGGCAGGGAATCGGTGCCTACACTCTGACCAGTCAAGAGCTCTTTTATCTGCTAAATCTGGCTATTAAGTACCTTTGCACCATTCCTCTGGCTATTATCTTTTTGATGACAACCCACCCTAGTCAGTTTGCTTCCAGTTTAAATCAAATTGGTGTGCCCTATAAGATTGCCTATTCTGTCAGCCTGACCTTGCGCTATATTCCAGATTTGCAGGAAGAATTCTTTACAATCAAGATGTCTCAGGAAGCGCGTGGGATGGAATTATCCAAGAAAGCTTCTCTCATGCAACGAATCAAAGGTAATCTGCGCATTATTACGCCCTTGATTTTTAGCTCGCTAGAACGCATTGATACTATCGCGACCGCCATGGAGCTTCGACGCTTTGGGAAAGAGAAAAAACGCACTTGGTATAGTTATCAGGCCTTGAAAAAAGGAGATTATATTACCTTGCTCTTGGCAACCTTGTTTTTAGTAGCTAGTTTACTACTTATCTTGCAGAATCAGGGACGATTTTACAATCCTTGGAAATAGCTTGAAAAAATTGAAAAAATCAAGTCGTTTCTATTGACAATGATTCTGAAAGTGTTATACTAAGAAAGTAGTTTCGCTGATTTACTTCAAACCTGTTGTGAGGTAAGTTAACGATGCCTTAACCACGCTGTTTGCTGAGCTTGACTCCGGGCAGTGTGGCTATTTTTTTGCAATGGTAAAAGGAAGCAAGTCATGACAAATCACATTGTATTATTTGAACCTCAAATTCCACAAAATACAGGCAATATCGCGCGTACTTGCGCTGCGACAAATTCTCCCCTCCACATCATCAGGCCAATGGGCTTTCCTATTGACGACCGCAAGATGAAGCGAGCTGGATTGGATTATTGGGATAAGCTAGAGATTTATTTTTACGAGAGTTTGGAGGATTTCATGTCTCAGATGAAGGGCAAACTCTATCTGATTTCGAAATTCGCGGAAAAAGTCTATTCTGAGGTGGATTTATCGACTGATGAAGACCATTATTTTCTCTTTGGACGTGAAGACAAGGGCTTGCCGGAGGACTTTATGCGAGAACATCCTGAGAAAGCTCTCCGTATTCCTATGAATGATGAACATGTTCGCAGTCTCAATGTGTCTAATACCGTCTGCATGATTGTCTATGAGGCTCTCCGCCAGCAGAACTTTGCAGGTCTTGAGCTTGTTCATACCTATGAAGTGGATAAATTGAAATAAAAAATGAAAATGAAAATGAACAAAATGCTTGCGCTTGCAAGCGTTTTTTGTTATGATAAAAGAGTCTTCAGGGCAGGGTGAGATTCCCGACCGGCGGTAAATTTGACTAGCTATTTTAGCTTTCTCGTCGTTGTCTTGTCTCGATATACTTTAAGTATTGTCTTCGACTGCGACGCCTAGATAAATCTAAAATATCTTAGCCAAATAAGTCCGCGAGCGCAAGCTGATGTGGTGAAATTCCACAACCGACAGTATAGTCTGGATGGGAGAAGACGAAAGAATAGCTTTGTCTGTTCTGATAGATTTATAGCTAGATTGTAACCGCTTGCTTTTGTTTTCTTTAATAGAGTGAGAGGGAACTTTTGGGATATAAAAAGTGAGAATAGATAGAGGAATCCTTTCTAACTTCTTCTGATTTTATAGAAAATTGGAGGAACCTGTTATGACAAACACACGTCGACTTTCGACCATTGCGATTTTATCAGCCATCTCATTTGTGCTGATGTACTTTGACTTTCCGCTTTTACCAGCGGCATCTTTCCTCAAGATCGAATTTAGTATCTTGCCAGTCCTTGTGGGCTTGGTGGTCATGGATTTGCCTGCTGCTCTAGGAATTCTCTTGCTTCGCTCACTCTTGAAATTGCTTCTTAACAGCCAGGGGGTGAATACTTATATTGGTTTGCCAATGAATATCGTAGCTTTGGGAGTTTTTGTCATCGTATTTGCTTTGATTTGGAAAAAGGAACGGACAACCCTTCGTTTCCTACTAGGTTCTCTAGCTGGGACTATTGGTTTAACCGTGGCTATGTTGGTTCTCAACTATGTTTATGCTGTTCCTTTGTACGCTAAGTTTGCTAACTTTGATATTGGAAAAATTTTGGGACTTTCCAACTACCTAATGACCATGGTATTACCTTTTAACTTGATTGAGGGTGTAATCTTTTCCGTTTCATTCTGGTTGTTGTATGTTCTCTTGAAACCAACCTTAAAACATTATGAGAGATAAACAAACATTTTTAATGAAGGGCAGTTTTGCCCTTTTACTTTTCGTTATTCTTGGCTATATGGTCAAATTTTACCCTGAAATGTTGGTCAATTTTGACCAACCGATACAGACTGCCGTTCGAGGAGACTTACCAAATTATTTGACGATTCTTTTCAGGGCCATCACACGCTTGATTGATATTCCAGTGATTATCACTTGGGTTGTCATTACAGCTTTTGTCTTTTATCGTAAGCGGTGGAAGATAGAAAGTTTCTTCATGCTGGGAAATCTGGCTTTGGCAGGTCTTTTAATCGTGACCTTTAAAAATATCTACCAGCGTCCACGACCAGCTATTTTACACTTGGTTGAGGAGAAGGGATTTTCCTTTCCAAGCGGCCATTCTCTGGCTGTGACGCTGATGGTAGGGACTTTGATTGTTATTCTTAGTCAGCGGATGAAAAATCTGGTCTGGAGAAAAGTCGTACAAATCGTCCTTGGCTTTTACTTAGTCAGTGTGCTGGTATCAAGGGTTTATCTGGGAGTTCATTATCCATCAGATGTCCTTGCCAGTCTCTGTGTCGGCTTGGGAGTCCTGTTTATCGAGTTTCCCTTCTATGACAAGATTCGCTTCCAATGGCGATTTAAAGGTAAGCAGAAGTGAGTATCAAATTCCTTTGAGGAGAAAGAAATGAAAGTCAATATAGCAGATCTTCATCCGACTCAACTATACTTATCAGAAAAGAAACTAACAGGCATCCAGACACTTTATCAGTCGGCGGAAATAATCAATGTTGCTCCAATCACTATTCTTGCGTTAGGAGATTGCTTGTTGATTACAGATGGGCATCACAGGGCTTATCAGGCTTTATTGGCAGGTCGGGATACGATTTCTGCTGAGTGGGATAGAGATGGTGGTGATGAACTATATCATCTCTATGCGCAAGCCTGCGAAGAAAGAAAAATCTACTCTGTTCTGGATTTAAAAAATCATATCTTACCTCAAGATGAGTATGAAGCAAAATGGTATAACTGGTGTGATGGTTTTAATCAAGCAGCAACTCTCTTATTGAAAAGGAAAGCAGATGAAACGGATTTTACAAATAGATAATGCACTGCGTCTTGTTCCTTATTATAAGGTCAATCATTGTGAAGAAGCTTTTGCTTGGTATCAGGATGTGAACTTGGTTCACCTCGTAGATGGTGTGAAGAGACCTTATAGTCAAGAAACTTTGGAAGCCATGTATTCCTATTTGGATCAGCATGGTGAGCTTTTTTGGATTGAAGTCAAGGAGAAGGGTGAATGGTTTCCAATTGGGGATGTTACACTATCTCAGGACAATCTCCCCATTGTGATTGGAAATCCCGCTTACCAACATCGAGGACTTGGAAAAAAGATCCTAAGTACTTTGATTGAATTGGCTCGAATAAAAGGATGGAAAGAATTGAGAGTCAAGGAAATCTACACTTACAATCATGTATCTAGGCGCTGTTTCAAGTCGCTTGGATTTGTGGAAAATGGAGCAACAGAAAAAGGAACGAGTTTTGTATTGAAATTAGTCTAATCTAACTTGTTTTTTAACTAAAAATCTGATAAACTATGTAGTAATTGAATAGAAATCTGCAAGACTAGTAACTCAAGGGAAGTATATCAGGGAGGAGAGCCGTGACTGCAAGCTCTCTATATGAAAGCTGGGTGAATTCACTTGCGTATGGATTTAGAAATGAAGGTCTGACTTGTCAGATGAAAACGGATGGTACCGCGTGTCAACGCTCCGAGTGGAGTTTTTGGCATGTGGTTTTCTTTTTATCTACGAGCGACTGATGGAGGAATTATGTCAACTATTGAAGAACAATTAAAAGCGCTTCGCGAAGAAACGCTGGCTAGCTTGAAGCAGATTACTGCTGAAAATGAAAAAGAGATGCAAGATTTGCGTGTCTCTGTCCTTGGTAAAAAGGGTTCGCTCACTGAAATCCTCAAAGGGATGAAAGATGTTTCTGCTGAGATGCGTCCAATCATTGGGAAACACGTCAATGAAGCTCGTGATGTCTTGACAGCTGCTTTTGAAGAAACAGCTAAGCTCTTGGAAGAAAAGAAAGTTGCGGCTCAACTGGCTAGCGAGAGTATCGATGTGACACTTCCAGGTCGTCCAGTTGCGACTGGTCACCGTCACGTTTTGACACAAACCAGTGAAGAAATCGAAGATATCTTCATCGGTATGGGTTACCAAGTCGTGGATGGTTTTGAAGTGGAGCAAGACTACTATAACTTTGAACGTATGAACCTTCCAAAAGACCACCCAGCTCGTGATATGCAGGACACTTTCTATATCACAGAAGAAATCTTACTCCGTACTCACACGTCTCCAGTTCAAGCGCGTGCCATGGATGCCCATGATTTCTCTAAAGGTCCTTTGAAAATGATTTCGCCAGGGCGTGTGTTCCGTCGTGACACAGACGATGCGACCCACAGTCACCAGTTTCACCAAATTGAAGGCTTGGTTGTTGGGAAAAATATCTCTATGGCTGATCTTCAAGGAACCCTTCAGTTGATTGTGCAAAAAATGTTCGGTGAAGAGCGTCAAATTCGTTTGCGCCCATCTTACTTCCCATTCACAGAGCCATCTGTTGAGGTGGATGTTTCTTGCTTCAAGTGTGGTGGAGAAGGCTGTAACGTATGTAAGAAAACAGGTTGGATCGAAATTATGGGTGCCGGTATGGTTCACCCACGTGTCCTTGAAATGAGTGGTATCGATGCGACTGTTTACTCTGGATTTGCCTTTGGTCTTGGACAAGAGCGTGTAGCTATGCTCCGTTATGGAATCAACGATATCCGTGGATTCTACCAAGGAGATGTCCGTTTCTCAGAACAGTTTAAATAGTGATTAGAAAAGTAGAAAAGGCAGATGTTGGGGTGTTGGCTAAAATTGCCAAACAAACCTTTCGTGAAACATTTGCGCATGATAATACGGAAAAGCAGTTACAGGAATACTTTGAAGAGGCTTATAGTCTGAGAGTTTTGTCAACTGAGTTGGAAAATCCTGACTCCGAAACCTATTTCATTATGCACGAAGAGGAGATAGCTGGTTTTCTTAAAGTCAACTGGGGAAGTGCTCAAACTGAGAGAGAATTAGAGGACGCTTTTGAAATTCAACGCCTCTATGTGCTACAAAGATACCAAGGATTTGGACTAGGTAAGCAACTGTTTGAATTTGCTCTTGAACTTGCTACAAAAAATAATTTTTTCTGGGCTTGGTTAGGTGTTTGGGAGCATAATACAAAAGCTCAAGCGTTTTATAATCGATATGGTTTTGAAAAATTTAGCCAACATCATTTTATGGTTGGTCAAAAAGTAGATACGGATTGGTTACTGAGAAAGAAATTAAGGTAAGAAGATGATTCTTCTATTGAAATGATAGGAAAGGAAAAGAACTAGAGTGGCAACTGTCATTCTGGAGAACTAAATTATGCTTGTATCTTATAAATGGTTAAAAGAATTGGTGGACATTGATGTTCCATCACAAGAGTTGGCTGAAAAAATGTCAACTACAGGGATCGAGGTAGAAGGTGTCGAATCACCTGCTGCTGGTCTCTCAAAAATTGTCGTCGGTGAGGTCTTATCTTGCGAAGATGTGCCAGAAACTCACCTCCATGTTTGTCAGGTTAACGTTGGCGAAGAAGAAGCACGTCAAATCGTTTGTGGTGCTCCGAATGTGCGTGCTGGTATCAAGGTTATGGTGGCTCTTCCAGGTGCTCGCATCGCTGACAACTACAAAATCAAAAAAGGAAAAATCCGTGGCTTGGAGTCACTTGGGATGATCTGTTCACTTGGTGAATTGGGAATTTCTGACTCAGTTGTGCCTAAGGAATTCACAGATGGCATCCAAATCTTGCCAGAAAATGCCGTTCCTGGGGATGAAGTCTTCTCATATCTAGACTTGGATGATGAAATCATCGAACTGTCTATCACACCAAACCGTGCGGACGCTCTTTCTATGCGTGGAGTAGCTCACGAAGTTGCAGCCATCTATGACAAGGCGGTCAACTTTAAAGAATTTACTCTTTCAGAAACTGACCAAGCTGCAGCAGATGCTCTTTCTGTGGGCATTGAGACAGACAAAGCGCCTTACTATGCAGCTCGTATCTTGGACAATGTTACTATCGCACCAAGTCCACAATGGTTGCAAAACCTTCTTATGAATGAAGGTATTCGTCCTATTAACAACGTGGTGGACGTGACAAACTACATCCTGCTCTACTTTGGTCAACCAATGCATGCTTTTGACTTGGATACCTTTGAAGGGACTGACATCCGTGTGCGTGAAGCGCGTGCTGGTGAAAAATTAGTGACCTTAGACGGTGAAGAACGTGACTTGGAAACAAATGACCTAGTCATCACTGTCGCAGACAAGCCAGTAGCCCTTGCAGGTGTTATGGGTGGTCAAGCAACAGAAATCTCTGAAAAATCTAGTCGTGTTGTCCTTGAAGCTGCAGTCTTCAACGGAAAATCAATCCGCAAGACTAGCGGACGTCTCAACCTTCGTTCAGAATCATCTTCTCGCTTTGAAAAAGGCATCAACGTGGCAACAGTTAACGAAGCCCTTGATGCGGCAGCTAGCATGATTGCCGAACTTGCAGGTGCGACGGTGCGTAAAGGTATCGTTTCAGCGGGTGAGCTTGATACCTCTGATGTGGAAGTTTCTTCAACTCTTACTGATGTTAACCGTGTCCTTGGTACAGAACTTTCTTACTCGGATGTAGAAGACGTCTTCCGTCGTCTTGGCTTTGGTCTTTCTGGAAATGCAGACAGTTTTACAGTCAGCGTCCCACGCCGTCGCTGGGATATCACTATCGAGGCAGACCTCTTTGAAGAAATCGCTCGTATCTATGGATATGACCGCTTGCCAACCAGCATTCCAAAAGACGATGGGACAGCTGGTGAATTGACTGCTACACAAAAACTCCGCCGTCAAGTTCGTACGATTGCTGAAGGAGCAGGTTTGACAGAAATCATCACCTATGCTCTAACAACTCCTGAAAAAGCAGTTGAGTTTACGGCTCAACCAAGCAACCTTACTGAACTCATGTGGCCAATGACAGTGGACCGTTCTGTCCTCCGTCAAAATATGGTGTCTGGTATCCTTGATACTGTTGCTTACAACGTGGCTCGCAAGAACAAAAACTTGGCCCTTTACGAGATTGGAAAAGTCTTTGAACAAACAGGCAATCCAAAAGAAGAACTTCCAAATGAGATCAACAGCTTTGCCTTTGCCTTGACAGGCTTGGTTGCTGAAAAAGATTTCCAAACAGCAGCAGTTCCAGTTGATTTCTTCTATGCTAAAGGAATCCTTGAAGCCCTCTTTGCTCGTTTGGGACTCCAAGTAACTTATACAGCAACATCTGAAATCGCTAGCCTTCATCCAGGTCGTACAGCTATGATTTCACTCGGTGACCAAGTTCTTGGTTTCCTTGGTCAAGTGCATCCAGTCACTGCTAAGGCTTACGATATTCCAGAAACGTATGTAGCTGAGCTCAACCTTTCAGCCATCGAAGATGCCCTTCAACCAGCTGCTCCATTTGTGGAAATCACCAAATTCCCAGCAGTTAGCCGTGACGTTGCCCTCCTTCTCAAAGCAGAAGTGACTCACCAAGAAGTTGTGGACGCTATCCAAGCTGCCGGCGTGAAACGTTTGACAGATATCAAACTCTTTGACGTCTTCTCAGGTGAAAAATTGGGACTAGGTATGAAGTCCATGGCTTATAGCTTGACTTTCCAAAATCCAGAAGATAGCTTAACGGACGAAGAAGTCGCACGCTATATGGAAAAAATCCAAGCGTCTCTCGAAGAAAAAGTCAATGCAGAAGTACGTTAAAGTATCAATCCATCCTTTGGGGTGGATTTTTGCTTTTCAAATAACAATTCAGGATCAAAAATAGACAGTTGAGGAACAGAAGAGATAAATTAGAATTTAGCACTGTATAATGTACTCATAACTCAAAGTACCCTAAGATTTTTTACTAAAATGAGGATGATAAAATGAACAGAAATCATTGTAAAGGCTATCAAAAAGGAGTATAATGAGTGCAAGACATTTCGGAGGTGAAAGATGCTAGAAGTAAGAAGTCTAGAGAAAAGTTTTGGACCCAAGCAAGTTTTGTTTGGTATTGACTTTCAAGCACGACCAGGTCGTATTTTGGGATTAGTAGGGAAAAATGGTGCTGGGAAGACAACGATTTTTCACAGTATTTTGAAGTTTTTAGAATACCAAGGAGAAATCAGTCTAGATGGTCAGGATATTCGTCAGGAGACCTATGCTCGGATTGGCTATCTGCCTGAAGAACGCAGTCTCATGCCTAAATTGACAGTCCTTGAACAAGTTCGTTACTTGGCGACTCTAAAAGGTATGGATGCCAAGGAGATCAAGGAAAAACTCCCTCAATGGATGAAGAGGTTGGAAGTGAAAGGGAAGCTGACTGATAAAATCAAGAGTCTGTCAAAAGGAAATCAGCAGAAGATTCAGCTCATTATTACTCTGATTCATGAACCAGACTTGATTATCTTGGATGAGCCTTTCAGTGGATTGGACCCAGTTAATACAGAATTGCTCAAACAAGTTATTTTTCAGGAAAAAGAGCGCGGAGCAACCATTATCTTTTCTGACCATGTCATGACCAACGTCGAGGAGCTTTGTGACGATATTCTCATGATTCGAGATGGTCGTGTGGTCTTGCATGGGCCAGTTCAGGATGTCCGCAATCAATACGGGAAAACGCGTCTCTTTGTTTCAAGTGAACGAAGCAAGGAAGAATTGGAAAACCTTCCTCATGTCAAACAGGTGAGCTTGACCAAACAAGGTAGTTGGAAATTGATCTTAGAGGATGAGAGCGCTGGAAGGGAACTCTTCCCAATCTTGACTCAGGGGCAATACATCGCAACCTTTGACCAGCAAGCGCCAACAATTGATGAAATCTTTAAACTAGAATCAGGGGTGGAAGTATGAGCAATATGTGGGTTGTAATGAAGGAAACCTATCTTCGACATGTCAAATCGTGGAGTTTCTTCTTTATGGTGATTTCACCATTCTTGTTTATCGGTCTCTCTGGAGGAATTGGCTATCTCCAAGGCTCTTCTATGGCCAAAAATAGTAAGATAGCAGTAGTAACAACTGTGCCATCTGTGGAAGATGGGCTCAAGGGTACTAATGGTATCAACTTTGATTATAAGGATGAAGCCAGTGCCCAAGCTGCTATCAAAGATGAGAAAATCAAGGGTTACCTAACTATTGATCAAGAGGATAGTGTCATCAAAGCCGTTTACCATGGTGAAACTTCTCTTGAAACAGGCATCAAGCTAGCAGTGACCAATAAACTCAATGAGCTTCAAGGTCAACTCAATCGCTCGGCGGCTAATTTGTCTCAAGAACAGGAAAAACGCCTGAGTCAAACCGTTGATTTTACTGAGAAGATTGATGAATCTAAGGAAAACAAAAAAATTGTTCAAACCATTGCGGCCGCAGGGCTTGGTTTCTTCCTCTATATGATTTTGATTACCTATGCTAGTGTCACTGCTCAGGAAGTGGCCAGCGAGAAAGGAACCAAAATCATGGAGGTGGTCTTCTCTAGTATCCGAGCTAGTCATTATTTCTACGCTCGCATGCTGGCTCTGCTTCTTGTGATTTTGACCCATATTGGCATTTACGTCGTGGGTGGACTTGCTGCCATTCTTCTCTTTAAGGACCTACCAATCTTGGCACAATCTGGTATTTTAAACCATATAGGAGAGGCTTTCTCGCTCAACACCTTATTGTTTGTCTTGGTTAGCCTCTTTATGTACGTTGTTTTAGCAGCCTTCCTAGGTTCTATGGTTTCTCGTCCTGAGGATGCAGGAAAAGCCTTGTCGCCTTTGATGATTTTGATTATAGGTGGTTTTTTTGGAGTGACAGCTCTAGGTGCAGCTGGTGACAATCTCATCTTGAAGATTGGTTCATACATTCCCTTTATTTCGACTTTCTTCATGCCGTTTAGAGCTATTAATGGTTATGCAAATGGGTTAGAAGCTTGGATTTCGCTTGCTATTACGATTGCTTTTGCAGTAACGGCAACAGTCTTTATCGGGCGTATGTATGCTAGTCTCGTTTTGCAAACAGATGATTTAGGTCCTTGGAAAACCTTTAAACGTGCCTTATCTTATAAATAGAAGAGCCTCGCGAAAGCGAGGTTTTTTAGAGATAAAAAGAGTGGAATTCAGAAAAATATTTTTCATATCTATTGACTTTTAGGGGTGAAATTTGGTATTATAGTAGGCGGTATTGTTTACCCCATTTGAAAGGCCCCGGAACCTTCCAAATACTTTTCGATGGGAAGGAACACCCATCACCGTAAACAAAAATCGAACTATATATAGGAGAAATCATGAACAAAACAACATTTATGGCTAAACCAGGCCAAGTTGAACGTAAATGGTACGTAGTTGACGCAACTGATGTACCACTTGGACGTCTTTCTGCAGTAGTTGCTAGCGTACTTCGCGGAAAAAACAAACCAACATTTACACCACACACTGATACAGGTGACTTTGTGATTGTTATCAATGCTGAAAAAGTTAAATTGACTGGTAAAAAAGCAACTGATAAAATCTACTACACTCACTCAAACCACCCAGGTGGATTGAAACAAATCTCTGCAGGTGAACTTCGTTCTAAAAATGCAGTACGTTTGATCGAGAAATCAGTTAAAGGTATGCTTCCACACAATACTCTTGGACGCGCTCAAGGTATGAAGTTGAAAGTATTTGTTGGAGCTGAGCACACTCACGCTGCACAACAACCAGAAGTTCTTGATATTTCAGGACTTATCTAAGGAAAGGAACAATAAAGTATGTCACAAGCACAATATGCAGGTACTGGACGTCGTAAAAACGCTGTTGCACGCGTTCGCCTTGTTCCAGGAACTGGTAAAATCACTGTTAACAAAAAAGATGTTGAAGAGTACATCCCACACGCTGACCTTCGTCTTGTAATCAACCAACCATTCGCAGTTACTTCAACTGTAGGTTCATACGACGTTTTCGTTAACGTTGTAGGTGGTGGATACGCTGGTCAATCAGGAGCTATCCGTCACGGTATCGCTCGTGCCCTTCTTCAAGTAGACCCAGACTTCCGCGATTCATTGAAACGCGCAGGACTTCTTACACGTGACTCACGTAAAGTTGAACGTAAGAAACCAGGTCTTAAGAAAGCTCGTAAAGCATCACAATTTAGTAAACGTTAATTCGAAAGAATTACTATACTTACAGAGAGCACCTTTCGGGGTGTTCTTTTTTATACTTTCTTACTAAATTGGTGCAATTGACACAGTTGTTGCGACTTTAGTCGCTTACAAATGTGGCTGCAACCTGACGAAGTCAGTTGCCTCAAAACGTTAATCAATGCTATTATATCAACGTTTACAGACATTCAAGAATTTTCTCTTGGATGTCTTTTTTGTCTGAAAATCAAGAGTCCACCCCAAAATTCACCCCATCATTTTTATAGACTACGAAATGCAATATCTCCAACAGTCTGATTTACAGTATCTTTTGTGTTGACATAAGTCTTTGTTGTAATCGTTTTACTATGCGTTAGTGCTTTATAGATTCCATAGTTTAATCCAATTTTAGCCATGTATGTTTTCTCCTATTCTTTTTTATTTTTTCAAAACCAATTTTTCAGCAAATACATTAAGTGCTGGTGCAACAGAATTTCCATTTAGGGAAGTATCTGCGAGGAAAATGGGCTTAACCACTTCAACCAAAGCATCTTCTAGAAAGACGGTAGCTGAAGCAGGTGTGATTACGTGGAAGGCTCCGTGTTGTTCATTGTTTAGCACGTGGCGTTGATATTTTCCTTCTTTTCCGAAGACATAGCGTGGGGCATTTCCCAATTTTTCGTAGTAAGCAGTGCCGATAAATTCTGGTAGCATGACAAGTGTTTCTGGGATCATAAGTGTTTCCTTTCTGAGTCTAAAATAAAAAGAGTTAAGCTAGTTGCTTCACTCTTGAGTAGTAATGAGTAAAAAGTTTTCGTTTAAACATTCTTGTATAAAATTGTGCTTCACCATGAGCAAAGCCAGTAAGCAGTGATTGATTGAATAGTTTATCTAAATCCTTTTGGGCTTGGTGATAGAGTTGCCCCTGGAGTTGTTCCGATGAGGAAAAGATATCATAGGTGAAAATGTAGTTTTTATAGATTCGTTCACATTGTTGTGCGAAAAAAGTTAGTCATAGTGTTCTCCTTTATTGTAAAAGTAAAAAGCTACTAAGAAAATGGACTTAGTAGCTAGAGTAAATCTATCTAATAAATTAGATAGACAGCAGTAGAGAAAAGTTATTTGGTTGAAGGATTCCTCCTTCACGGTGGCAACGTTTAGCAAGGTGCTTTGCGTTAATTACCATCGCTTTCCCAGCCAATCTCAAAAGGTAGTCACTATCATACCCTATGGATTCTCTTACGCCTTTTGGCGAAGCCAGTTCACTTTACTATACGGAAAAGTGCGAAAGTCCGAAATGCGTGGAAGTCCACAAAATGTTTTATATCTTCACTTCAACCATAAACAGACTTGACTTTTCTTTCCAAAACATTTACAATAAAGGTACGAAGTTTAGTGTAGTTTTGGCAATCAGTCCTCTGGTTGTCAGACGCACTTTTTATTAAATTTTCAAAGTTCATGATGCTAAAAGTTAAGCATTATTATTTTTACAACTGTTATAACTAACAGTTATATTTGAATTATATAACCTATGGTTATATTTGTCAAGAGATTTTTGAAAAATTCTTTAAAAATTTTAAGAGGAATACAATGGAATTTTCGGAACGCTTAAAAAAACTAAGAAAACAAGCACAATTAACCCAGGTTGATGTTGCTGAAGAACTAGGGATTTCACAGCCTGCTTACGCTTCATGGGAGCGTGGAGTAAAAAAACCGACACAAGAAAATCTTGTTAAGATTGCACAAGTATTAGATGTTACAGTTGACTACTTAGTTGGAAACTCAGGAGAAAAATCAGATGAACTAGATAATATTGAATTGCTTTTCCGTATGAACTCAAAAGGTCTGACAGATGAAGAAAAAGCAGTCTTCAAAAAAGAACTAATAGAGTTTATGGAAGAGAGGAAAAAGGTGTTTATAGATAGATAAATTTACATAGAGACTTTACTTAAATAAATATAATTTAGAAAAATGAAAGTAAATGTACCTGAAAATTTGGATATGGATTTTTATGGATTAATAAAACATTGATAATAATTAAAGAATAGATTAAGGTAGAAATTTTTATGGAACTTGAAAAGAAAATTATTATATATTTTGATACGAACATTTATGATAAAACATCTTACAATTTTAAAGGACAATTTTACACTGTATTTGAAGAATTAAAAACATATTTTAACACTAATTTAGAAATTTATGTTGATCCTGTTACATATAGTGAGGTTTTAAGTCACCTTAAAGATAAAGCGAGGGAGGCTACTGATAAAATTAGAGAATTCAGAAAGTACACTATTGATATAGATGCTCTTGATGATATTAGAACTAAATTTGATATAACTGGATTGGAAAAAAACTGTTTTCAGGCCTCTAAAAGTAAATTTGATAAATTTATTTATTCTTTTTCTAAAAATGGAATTGATGAGGAGTTTGATAACTATGATATGAAAGAAATTCTATCTGATTATTTTAATTGTAATCCTCCTTTTCAAGATAAGAAAAGAAAGAAACATGAGTTTCCTGATGCCTTTATTATACAAAGGTTAAAACAAAAGTTCTATGATTATGAAGACCTTATTGTAGTTAGTGGTGATGAACTTTTTTTGATCGCTATAACCCAAAAATTACCCCACGCTCTGACGTTTAAAACTTTTAGTGAGTGTGTTGATCATTTAAATGAACTGCTTAATAAGAAGGAGTATGATGAAGTTCGTAACTGTATCAATAAAGAGATTAAGAAAATTGATGAAATAATCAAAGAAGAACTGAAAGATGTATTTGATGATTTTATACCTGATTTTTATGTAGAGGAACTTGGAATTGATGTTGATGTTACAAATTACGATAGAAAAGGGATGTCTGATTTTTATGAACTAGATGAACTCATGATAGAGTCATTAGAACTAGAGAATCCTGAAATAAAAATATTAAATATTAATACTAAGGAGGATAAAGTAACTGCGGAAATAACTTTTGATGCAGGTGTTCGTATTGCTTTTAGAGCGGATGACTTAGATGACCTAATTGAAGAAACACATAAAACAAAGTGCGTAGTTGAAGTTGAGATAGGATTGAAATCAAATAAGGTACAACATTTAATATCTCACAGAATGATTCTAAATAGAGATAATTTAGTTAAAAGAAATATTAGATATAATTATTTTGATTATTGTAGTGATGATTATTAGAGGAGTCTCAATCTTGATAATTAGATCAGATTATTCATTCTTAAATTGAATAATCTAATCTATTATTTAAATAGTATTTTTGTGGACAACTGTCCACTTTTTTTGTATAATAAACTCAACCTAAATGGTTTAGTTTTGTAAACCTTAACTTAAAGGAGGTACTATTCGTTGGATGAATTGTATTCAAGAGTAAGTAAAATCACAAAACAAGCCCTCTATTCTTTTATGAAAAAGGAAGAAATTTCAACCCTGAACTACCACTTCGACTATTATTTTGACCATAATATACGTGAGAACAAAATTAAAATCATTTCTCATCATTTTTCAAATCATAAGATTGAAGGTTTAACTATAATTGATGAGTATGGGATTAGTTTTTCTTATGAAAAAGATAATCCAAAAGTAAAGCAGAATTTTACCTTATGTCATGAATTAGGGCATTTTCTTCTTATTCATAGCGGTACATGCTTTACAGAATCTATCGACAATCAAGAAAGTTTACTAGAACGTGAGGCAAATATTTTTTCTGCCGTAGTGTTAATGCCAGATATTGTTTTATTATCTAAAATCTATTACAGTTGTGATAGTTTTCAGGAAGTAAAAGAAAGTTTGGAGGTTTCAAAACAAGCTCTATACTTTCGTTTGCTAGATTTGTTACGAATGTATTTTCCAAATAGGGAAGATAAGATTAAACAAGCTATTAATAACTATATAGAGATGAAAAATTCTTTAATACATAGTTTGTTTCGTGACATAAAACAACAATTGATTGATGAGTTCAAGCAATATAGTCTTTCTTTAAAGGTTCAGACATAAAATCGCATTATTGAATATGGCTTTGTTTCAAGCCATGATCTGCCAGAGTTAATTAACCAGAATAATTGGAAAGAATTGAAAGAAAGTATTGAAAATTTAAAAATTTGGTTGATTTATAACAAAGGAAAATCAGTAGCATATGCGTGGGATAGTACAAAAATATCAGATGAAGAAGCGAGAAAGAAAGCGGAATTACAATTACTATTAATGTAATGAAAGGAAAAAGGTTAGTCAATCAAACAAAATGCAAACATATAGAAAAGAACATTATGAAAATAGACTGCAGATGGACTATTTCTCAGACGATTTTTTTAGATTTGAAGAGGACTTTCAAAAATATTCTTCGATGAATATCCCTTTAACTTTTTTAATTAATGATATATTAAGAACTATGGCAATTAACCAAAAAAATTTTTTTGTCTTAAATAAAGAAAAAACGAAAGATGGGAGAGAGCATTGTTTTTGGTTCGAAATAAAAATGCTAGATAATTACTCAATAAGATTTTTTAGATATTTAAACTCTTCTCTTTGCAACCACAACAGACAAAAGCTCTAATTTTATGATATAATTTTATAAATAATATATTTGGAGTTTGGCTTGTTACAAAGCCAATGGTTGCGATTTCAAATAATAAACATTTTAGTAGTTTTATTGTTTGAAAGGAGTTTAAAAAGGGGAGTTATATGATTACATCAGAAGAAATTAAAGCACGTTTATGGAATGGTGCAAATGAATTACGTGGGTCCATGGATGCTAGTCGCTATAAAGACTACATGTTGGGCCTTATGTTTTATAAATTTTTGAGTGACCAGACTCTGAAAACATTTGCTACAACCGCAGGTATTTCTAAGGAAGAAGATTGGTTTGAAGAATATAAAAATGCCCATCAAGAATATGATACTGAACTAGAAAAAATGATTCAGGACATCTTGGGCTATTTTGTGCGTCCTGAACATCTATATCAAACATGGGTCCAAGATATGAATGCTGGGAATTTTGAAGTTCAGAAAGTTACTGATAGCCTTAACCAATTCGAACGCAGTATTGCTGTTACCAATGGTTCTGATGACTTTAAAGGCCTTTTTTCAAGTTCAACACTGGATTTAACAGATACAGCTCTTGGTAGCGACTTGAATGAACGTAATAAAAACATCCAAGCATTAATCCGTCTGTTTGAAGATTTGGACATGGTGGCTCTTCAAAATGGAGATGTACTTGGGGACGCCTATGAGTACTTGATTGGGCAATTTGCTATGGAATCTGGTAAGAAGGCTGGAGAATTCTACACGCCACATCAAGTCAGTGAAGTTATGGCGCAGATTGTCGCGACAAATCAAAATATTACTTCTATCTACGACCCGACAGTCGGTTCAGGTTCTCTCTTGTTAACTGTAAAAAAACATTTATCAGAAGAACTACAGAAAAGCCTTAATTACTATGGTCAAGAAAAAAATACAGCAACTTATAACTTGACCCGAATGAATCTCTTACTTCATGGAGTTCGTCCAGAAAAGATGAGTATCAAAAATGGAGATACTCTTGGTCAAGACTGGCCGGAAGATCCGGAACGTCCAAATGAAGGAGTCCAGTTTGATGCAGTTGTTATGAACCCTCCTTATTCGATTAAGAATTGGAATCGTGCTGGCCTAAAACCAAGTGATCCACGTTTTGAAATTGCAGGTGTCCTTCCTCCAGATTCAAAAGGAGATTTCGCCTTCCTCCTCCATGGGTTGTATCATTTGTCTACTACAGGAACTATGGCCATTGTCTTACCACACGGAGTCCTTTTTCGTGGTTCTGCAGAAGGTGAAATTCGAAAACGTCTATTAGAGAAAAATCAGATTGATGCAGTTATTGGTTTACCAAGTAATCTCTTTACAAATACAGGTATTCCAGTTTGTATCATAATCTTGAAGAAAAACCGTGAATTAAATGAACCAGTTCTCTTCATTGATGCATCTCGTAACTTTATCAAAGTTGGGAAACAAAATGCCCTTCAAGAGAAAGACATTGCGAAAATCGTAGATGTTTACAAGAGTCGAATCGAAGAAAAAGGCTATAGCCACTTAGCAAGCCGTCAAGAGTTGATTCAAAATGAGTTCAACATGAACATCCCTCGTTATGTAACAGCTATAGACGAAGAAATCCCTCATGACGTCGATGCCCATCTTTACGGTGGTATTCCAGAAAACAATATCAAAAGTTTAGTAGCTCTTCATCAAGCAGTCCCAGAACTATTGGGTATGGCACTCACTGAGAAGCGCCCTGGTTATTTTGAATTGACTCAATCTATTGAAGAATTTTCAGAAGCAGTACTTTCTAGTCCAGTTGTGACAGAAGAAACGGTGCAAGTAATAGCTTCTATCCAAGAATACTTGAACGAATACTGGGCGAAATTGCACCAATTGAATTCTGATATCAGTCCTCGACAACTAAGAGAAGTGATGTTGGCAGCTATCAAAGACCGCTTATCAGAATTTAAACAATTGAGTATCTATGATGGCTACCAAATCATGGCTGAGATTTGGACTAAGTACCTGTCTCATGATGTAGAGTTGATTGAACAACTAGGTTTTTATGAGGCTGGTCGAACTCGTGAACCAAACATGGTTACCAAGGGTAAGAACAAGGAAAAAGTTCAAGACGGATGGAACGGCGTTATTATTCCGAATGAACTAATCGCTAGTGAGTTCTATGGGGATGAGCTAGCTGATATCGAAGGTCTAAAATCCCGTGTTTCTGAAATTGAAAGCGAGTTAAGTGAGCTAGTAGAAAATGCCAAGGTAGAGGATAGTGACGAGTATAATGCTCTCTATGATACTCTCAAAAAGAATGATGAAGGAGAAGCACAAGATAGTTTTGAAAGTAAACTCGTGAAAGCTAGCTTGAAGGAAGCTGAAAAAGGTTCTGTTGACTATGAACTTCTCAAGAAAGTCAATGACTTAACCAAAGAAAAATCAACTGTCAATAAAGCCATTAAAACGAAAGAACTTGAGTTAAAAGAGTTGGTTGCAGAACGTATCACACAATTGACAGATGAAGAAGTTGATCAAGTCCTTTACAAAAAATGGTTTGGTTCAGTTCTTGATAAAGTTGAAGAATTAGTCAAATCCCCTCTCAAATCTGAGATTGTAGTCTTAGAAGAACTCAATAAGCGTTACTCTGAAACTTTAGATAGTCTGGATGATGAGATTTCTAAACTCGAAAAAGAGCTGGAAGTGATGATGAAGGAACTGGTGGTGCTATAATGACAAATAGTAAACATATACCAAAAAGACGGTTTAAAGAGTTTGAGTCAGATAGTGATTGGGAAGAGCAAACGTTAACCGATTTTATAAAATTGTATAATGGTTTGACGTATTCTCCCAATGATGTGAGGAAGAATGGAACTCTTGTTTTGCGTTCTTCAAATATACAAAGTGGAGAAATAATAAATGCTGACAATGTTTATGTTGCCTCAGATAAAGCAACATCTGAAAACGTTAAGTCAGGTGATATTATTGTTGTTGTAAGAAACGGCTCTCGTTCTTTAATTGGTAAACATGCTATGGTTAAAGGGGAAATGCCAAATACAGTTATTGGAGCCTTTATGTCAGGCATGCATTCTGAACATTCTACGTTTGTAAATGCATTATTAGATACACCTAAATTTGGAAAAGAGATTGAGAAAAATATGGGTGCCACTATTAATCAAATTACAGGTGCAATGTTTTCGAAAATGAACTTTAAAATTCCTTCTGGTATTGAACAAGATTATATCGGAAGATTCTTTTATTCAATCGACTCTCTCATCACCCTCCATCAACATAAACTGGATAAACTGAAAAACCTCAAGAAATCTTATCTTGCTGAACTCTTCCCAGCAGAGGGAGAACGAGTACCAAAACGTCGCTTCCCAGGTTTTGAAGGGGAATGGGAGATTAGAAAACTTAAAGAATTAACAGAATATAGGAGAGGGTCGTTTCCTCAGCCTTATGGGAAAAATGAATGGTACGGTGGAATTGGTTCGATGCCTTTTGTACAAGTTGTCGATGTATTAAGTAATCTAAAATTAGCTGAAACAACAAAACAACAAATTAGTAAATTAGCGCAAAATCAAAGTGTCTTTGTCCCCCAAGGAACCGTAGTTATTACTTTACAGGGAAGTATTGGAAGAGTAGCGATTACCCAATATGATTCTTATGTAGATAGAACGTTATTAATCTTTGAAAAATTCTTATTCCCAACAGATATATATTATTGGGCTCTATCGATGCAACAAAAATTTGATATTGAGAGTAAAAAAGCTCCTGGAGGTACAATAAAGACTATTACCAAAGAGGCGCTATCAGAATTTGAAATCTTTCTTCCGACTTTAGAAGAGCAAAAACAAATAGGAGAATTTTTCCAAAAACTCGACAAATCAATCTCTCTTCAACAAGAAAAACTCAACAAACTAAAAGATTTGAAAAAAGCATACTTGAATGAACTCTTTGTCTAAGGATATAGGAAGTCATTCTAGAAAGGAGACCCTATGGGTCGTATCAACAAAGACGCCTCTGAGAGACACTTTCAGGATGAGTTTGTCAAAGAATTAACCAAATACAGGTGGCAAGCTCCAGATAAACTGAATGGTAATCTTCATAAAGTGACTGTTCAAGATTTGATTGATAACTGGAGAAGCGAGCTGAATCGTATTAATGCCGATGTCCTAGAAGGTGTCGCACTGACAGATAGCGAATTTGAACAAGTCTTATCTAAAGTCAATCAGATTTCAAATAGTTATGAAGCTGCAAAAATCCTATCCATCGAAGGTTCAACCGGAAAGATTGACGGCATTTATCGGGATGCCCACCCAGAAGTTACTCGTAAACAAATTACACTGACCATCTTGAAAAAAGCGCAAGTTAGTGGAGGAGATTCGAGTTACCAGATTGCTCGTGAAGTATCAACATCTAACGGCAATCGTTTTGACCTGGTGCTTCTAATTAACGGTTTGCCTCTGATTAATATCGAACAAAAAAGAAGTGATAAAAGCTTAGACGAAGCTTTTGGTCAATTCAAACGTTACTATGCAGATGGAGAATACACCAATAACTTCATGGCCTTCTCACAGATGATGGTCGTGACAACGGATATTGAAACTCGTTATTTTGCGACACCTAAATCCATCAATGATTTCAATCCTGCATTCGTCTTCCACTGGTCAGTAACTCAAAAAGGACAAGAAAATGGGAAGCACTTGGGTCAACGTGTCCTAACAGATTATAGAGAAGTCATTGAACACTTCTTAATGGTACCTATGGCTCATCAAATGGTGGGGGATTATCTTATCATCGATGAAGATCCTGACAATGAAGAAAATCGTCGCCATATGTTGATGCGTCCCTATCAAGTCTATGCTTTGCAGGCAGTTGAAAAAGCAGCATTTGGTTGGGATAATCCAGATAAGATTCCGCATGGTGGTTTTGTCTGGCATACAACAGGTTCAGGAAAGACCATTACTAGCTTTAAAACGGCTCAGTTTCTCGCAACTCGTACAGAGTTTGATAAAGTGGTATTCTTGTTAGATAGACGAGATCTAGACGAACAAACTTCAAAAGCCTTTAAAGCTTATTCCGTTTATGAATCCGTGGATGTTGATGGGACAAAGAGTACCTACCAATTGAGAAAACAACTCACTTCTCCTAAGAGTGGGATTGTAGTAACGACTACCTTCAAACTGAACATTTTGGTGAATGAGTTGCTTGAAGCGCAGGATCATCAACTATCAGATAAAAAAATTGTTTTTATTATCGATGAAGCCCATCGAACTACTATGGGAGATATGATGGGGACCATTAAAGATTATTTCTTTAAAAACAGCTTATTCTTTGGTTTTACAGGAACTCCTTTATTTGATGAAAATAAAGTCAAAGGGAAGATTAATGAATGTAGTGAAGTCATTAATACCACTGAAAAACTGTTTGGTCCACTCTTACACCAATATACAATTGATGAAGCTATTGCAGATGGGAATGTCTTAGGCTTCCATGTTGACTACATCAATACAGGTGAGTTTAGGAGCTATGAAGACCTCCGTGAACAACTGATTGAAATTTTGGTAGCAAGATATACAAACAAAGGACAAAGAGACATAGAACGACAAGTTCAACAATGGACTGAGCTTGAAGTAGAAAAGAACGCTGCAAAAGAAGGACTATTATTCTACCAAGATAAGTATCATATTCCAAAAGTTGTAGAAGAAATCCTTGCTGGCTGGGAATCGCAATCTCAACAGGGAGAATTCAATGCGATTTTAACGGTAGCTTATAAAGAACGTGTTATCAATTATTACCGCGAATTTAAAAAGCAAATCGCAGAAAGATTCCAGGAAGGTGATGCTAAACCTAATGTAGTAATGACTTTTAGTTTTGGTAATGAAAATGACCCTGAAAATGTCGCTAATGAAGTTGTCGAGGAGATGTTTGAGGATTATGCTGGAATTACTGGGATTAAATTCCTAGTTGGAGATAAAGTTCGTGGTGAGAATGCTTATTTTGAAGATATCACTTCTCGCGCTAAGCGTGGAGGAAGTGGTCGCAACCCAAAAAATATCGATATTTTAATCGTTGCAGACCAACTACTAACTGGATACGATGCAAAACGCTTAAATACTCTTTATGTTGATAGAGCATTAGAACTTCAAGGTTTGATTCAAGCATATTCTCGTACGAATCGTGTATTTGGTTCTGCTAAGGAATTTGGAACGATAATCAATTTCCAATTTCCTAGGATCACAGAATCTCTTGTAAATAATGCCCTTCGCTTATATGGAAGTGGAGGGAAAAATAGCAGAGTTCTGGTTAAGAAATATTCTGATGCAGTAATTGAATTAGCTGATAAATTCGCCTATTTAAAAGCTGAGTTAGAAGATCCAACAAATTGGGCTTCTATTAAAGATGATGAAGAGAAAAAGGTACTCTTTAAAAAAGCATTCACCAAAGCAGCAACACAGTTAGGTAAAGTGAAACAATATTATGAGTTTTCTTGGGATGATGAAGCGTTTGGGATGACTCAGCATACATGGTTACAGTATATTGGGGCGTATAAGAATCTATTCCCTAAAGAACCTGAACCGACTGGTATAATAATTGATAATATAGTTGGGAAGACAAAAATTCAAGGGACCCAGGTTATTGATGCCCAAAGCATATTTACACTAATTGATAAACAGACATCAAGTAAGGATGGAGTGTTAGTTATCAATGATAATAACCTAATCTTGATATTAGAACAAATTCAAGAACTTAGTAATTTAGGGGAGAACGAACTAGCTGAGTCTCTTAAAACATTTATTAACAAAGAATTGGTTCCAGGACATTTGTCTGCAGATACGGATTTTGATACAGCCTTTAATGCATGGCAGTCACAAAGACAAATGAATCTTGTCAAAGAATTTGCGACAGAGTGGGGATTAGATAGTCAACTACTTGCCAAATCATTAAAAGCTTATGACTTGAAGAAACCAGATGAAATTCCATTCCGTGAAGATATCGTTAAAACACTCGATGCAACTAAAGCAACAAATCAATTTGCCGGAAGCAAACTTAAACTCAACATGGAATTGAATAAAGTTCTTCCAAATTGGATGCAAGAAGTGAAGCTGAAATATAAATAAAAAGAAAAGAGGTCAAGACTAAACTTGATCTCTTTTCAAAATGTAAACATTTCAATTTGAACGAAGAATGGTTTCAGAATATTAATAAAAGTATTTGTTTAGTGGAAATTATCTAGACTATACACTATAATATTAGTAGCTAAATAGTTATAGTAATAGGTAAAACTTAGTTGGGAGCTAGATTACAATGAAAGAAAAAGTGCTAAAACCTAAAAAGAAGCTTGTAAGATCAGTGTTGAATTTCCTGATTGACTTTTTTATAGACAGACCAATGAAATGGAATTACATTTTTACGGTACTTACAGAGTTTCCGGTTTTAATCTACCTAAGCTGGGAGATATATCTAGAAGAAAATAGTCATGTATCTAAAGTTTTTTTTGCAATACTACTGCTAGCACATTCTGTAGTAAGTATTATTTTTACGATTGAGAACAAGAAAGATTTTAATCAAAGATTAGGAAGTTTTATTGAACAAATATATTTTGAACAGTCACAATTAAATTCAGAGAGACTTAAACAATTTTTATTTTACGGATTTCACTATTTGGTGATTATGATATGTTGTATAGAGAGCTATGTTGTCGTTACCTTAAATTTATCAGTCTTTCACTTTTCAAGACCACTTTTTTTATTGCTTCTGTTCTTTCTATTTTGTCTAATTATAGTGAGAATTCTCTATATTTCGGCACATATCTCTCCTTTTCTTATTATTGTTTTTTTAATTTCGCCCTTTGTTCTGTCTTCTCTAATTGGAATACAGAATGGAATATTTACATGGACTTTTATAGCAATGGTTTTAGCAATTTGTATTTCTCATCTGTTTGACGCTAATATTAAATACTTGTTACCTAAAAGATCTGAAACGTATCTTGACGATGAAAAGTTTAAGAGGAGACTTCAACGAAAAAAATACTGGTTAATATTTTTTTCACCATTTTTATATTTAGCATTGCAGTTTTCTGAATCAATCATTTCTAGTCCATTGTTCAAAGAATTTATTAAAACAATTTTAAATAATACTGATGAAACATCAGTCTCATATTATATTTATGAAACAGTTATCGGTTCCATCATAAGAACTTATTCTCTCATATTTTTTTATATAGTATTTATTGCAAATGCAAGAAATTTATTAGATAGAATAGTAAGATATTTGCTGAATAAACCATATCCAATTAATAATACTTTAATTAGTAAAAGAAAATTCTATAAGACATATAATGGAGGTAGTCAAAATAAACGAAGTCACAGACATAAATAAATGTATTTTAAAATGTCTACTATTCCTGAATGTATTATTAAGCATCATTGCAAAGTATGTTGTACTAATATCGTAGGTATATAAGAAATTTGATAAAAACGATCTTTCTGAAAAATATAAATTTTTCGGAAAGTTAACTTTGAGAAATCTAGAGTTATGTTTTTTAGGTTTTGCTTCTTCAAAACACTTCCTCCCTATCCAAATTTGGATAGGGTTTTTCATCATTCCAAATTCGAATTAAAATTTCAACACTTACTTTTAAATGGAATAGTTCAGCTGTTATATCTCTGTTAGAGTAGTTATTTTCTATTTGGTAACAATGGCGTTTGATATGCCATAATGCTTTTTGGATGTTATTTTCTTTTATATTTTTCATAGTTATATCATATCAAAAGAAATTATATGATTACTCTAATAATTCTCAAATGATTTAAAAATAACCTGAACTGCATTAAATAAAATTCAATCGTATTAGCATTCAAATGCTTTATGATGCCAGTTGTAGTCTAACAAAATTGTGTCCAAAATGCGGTTTATTACCTTGTTTTTTAAAAATATATGAAGACCGCTTTGAATTTTTAATTCAAAATCATTTTTAAAATCTGATTTATGACTTTTGAGATAGGGGATTATATGATATACTAATTACCAATAAAGTATATTTAAGGTTGGGTGACGAATGTTAAATCTATATTGTGATGAGTCTTGTCATTTGGAAAATGATAGAGAACAAGTGATGTTAATTGGAGGAATTTCCTGTCCGGATTATGCTAGACAAAGCATTTACAAAGAGATTAGAGAAATAAAGAGAGAATTTGGAATATCTCCTCATGCTGAAATTAAATGGAGGAAAGTTTCACGCTCAAAATATGATTTCTATGAAAGATTGATTAATTACTTTTTTGATAATGAATACTTGAATTTTAGAGTTGTAATTGTTGATAAAAATGAATTGAATCATAAAAACTATAATCAAACCCATGATGAGTTTTATTATAAACAATATTTCTACTTGGTGAGGAAATTTTTGTTTGAAGATGATGTAAATGTTTTTATTGATATAAAAGATACCAACAGTATTTGGAAAGTGAATAAATTAAAAAGAATTTTAGCTAATTCGAGTAAAACAACAAAATGTATTAAGGGTATTCAACAGATTAGGTCACACGAAAATTCAATTATGCAGTTGGCTGATTTATTAATAGGAACAGTAGCATACAAAAATAGAGATCTCGCAGGAAGTAAAGAAAGAATGGCTATTTGTGAATTAGTTTCTACAAGAGCTAATCATGAACTAGTGAGTAGTACTACGTATAATGAACATAAATTTAATATTTTCAAGATGCATTTGAGAGGTGAATAGTGTGGAGGATGTATACTGTAAAGCTTTACCAGATATTATAAAATTATCAGATTTTGGTGGAGATTTTTATTCATATGAAGATTATCTATACAAAGATATTTTTTTGAAGGACTTATATAATTTTAAACTTACTTATAATAATAAGCTTATAGAATTTAAGACTATGCCAAGATTTAATAATAAAGAAGACAGTTTTTACCATTTAACTTGTAAAATATTTGAGAAAGGCTCTAATGAAAGGGAGCCTGATTTTAGGAGGAGTGAACGACTGTGCTGGTTAAAGCCAGCTATAGAGACCAATCATTTAGCAGCTTGTCAGCAATCTTGTTTCTTGGTATATGAACGTCCGTACAAATCAAAAAAAAGAATTTGTTTTTTAAATAAAGAGGATAGGTATTTTATAGTATTAGAAGAGAGGGAAAGTTATTACCTTCTTATTACAGCATACTACCTAGACTACGATAATGCTCTTGAAAAGAAAATAAAAGAGTATGAGAAATATAAGAAGAGCTAAAAAAACAGAAAACGCCCTTCTGATTAAGGACGTTTTCGCGATCTCCTTCAACTGCTTGGTCGATGAGTTAATTTAATTATAACAAAATTAATAATAAAATTCAAGTTGGATTAAAGATTTTGATAAACTTTTGAAATTAACTACATCAAAATCTTATCAAACTAGGTTTTAAGTTTATAAAGAATTTTTGGAAAATCTAAATACTGTACGAATCTCTACCTTTTTTTAATAAATAGTTATAAAGTCAGTAAAAATCAGCTTTTTAGGTGTAGAAGTTAATTTTTACAAAACTAAACTATTGCCCCGTTTAAAATATATTGATTCCTATTTTATGAAATCAATAGGTATATATAGTTCTGAAAACACAAGGTATTGCATTGTTTTTAGTTCAATTGAAAATCATTCTTGTCAAACCAGGTCTTAAGAAAGCTCGTAAAGCATCACAATTTAGTAAACGTTAATTCGAAAGAATTACGATACTTACAGAGAGCACCTTTCGGGGTGTTCTTTTTTATACTTTCTTACTAAATTGGTGCAATTGACACAGTTGTTGCGACTTTAGTCGCTTACAAATGTGGCTGCAATCTGACGAGGTCAGTTGCCTCAAAACGTTAATCAATGCTATTATATCAACGTTTACAGACATTCAAGAATTTTATCTTGGATGTCTTTCTTTGATAAAAACTCAAGAATTTCCACCATTGATTTTTACAGCAGAAACATGAAATATTTTTAATACATATTTTTAAAAATGCTCGATCTTATTTTTAGTATAAAAGTTATAATATCTTTTGCTGAATATTTACTAAAGTGATAGTCAAAATACAAAACTACTCTCAAAAAGTGAGATTAAAAGTCTCATTTTTTGAGAGTAGTTTGTTGATATAAAAGTAAAATTTATTTGATAGAGGAGAGCATATTAATTTCAAAGTATACTTTACCTTATTTCTCTATATAATTACAAACATTATTAATCTGTTCGTGAATTTCTGTACCAAATTTTTTTTCAAAAAATGCACTTCCGATTGTAAATGCCCAAGGATTTGCCTCAATGACTTCATCTAAACGTTCATAACTATCAACACTTCCAGCTAAACAAACGGGAGCCTCTATAGCTTGAACAAAAGCATTGTTTAGTTTGACAGGATCACCTGTATATCGGTACCCTAGCAAGTCAAATCCGTAAACTCCTTTTGCTAGATATTCCTTTGCTTCAGAAATCATGTCCTCGATAGAACCTTCTAGAATAGATGGGCGATTAGTAATTTGTCCAACAAATGGCATGTATTTCATGTTGTTTTCTTTGCAGAATTGATTGATTGAATCAAAGAAGACAGTTCCCATTAAAATATCACACCCACATTCTTTTGCAATTTTTGCACCGTGAAGTCCACTTTCTTCGTCATATTCAACAACTTCAAGAAAAGTAGTTTTGCCGCAAGATTTCATTCTGGAGAATAGAGACTTCATTTCAGAAATAGGAAGAGGTTTTTCCTTAAATCCCCAATACTGAGCTTTAGAGTTTTTACAGGATTCGAAAATTTCACTAGCATTTTCAACTGTGTGATCATTATGCGTCAGCATAACAATTAATTTAGGTGAGTTCATAAATGTTCCTTTTGATGTTAATTCTAAGTTATTTTTCTTAAAAATAAAAGTACTTAGGTTACTGTCTAATCATTTCTTTAGGAATGAGTTTCGGATCGTACATGACTTTTGAATGATTTTTCAAAATAAGCTCTTTTTCCAAAGTTTGTTCAGTTATTCTATCAAGTTTTTCACGATAAATCATGGAGTTGCGATAATAATAATTGCCTTCTTTTTTGAAATGATGATTTTCTTCAACTATCTGATAAGTGAACGGAAATTGTGATTCACTTCTTAATTCCCCGAAGAGAATTTCATTTTCAGTCCATGTTCTCAATTGAATAAGTTGGTCAGTATTATTTTTAAAACGATAGTCCTGATGATTATACTGTACAGAAGTTCCATTTGAAAATGGTTTCCGAGTACCTTTATCAGGGTCTAATGCATCAGAGTGAGAATGAAATTCTGTAATTTCCATAGGACTATGAACAATTAAAAGATGAAGCAAGTTAGCTAAATTACATAGCCCGCCGCCAATATCAGGTTCTACTTTCCCATTAACAATAACTCGCCCTTCCTGGTATCCTTTTTTCTTAGTTGTATTACCAACTAAACTCCAAAAAGAAAATTCTTCTCCTGGATGAATGATAATGTTATTTAGATTTTTACTAGCAATCTGTATGTTAGTAGCTTTTCCTTTTTGAAGAGTAATATCAATGCCAGGACCACGTTTTATCAGTTGGGTAGAATATGATGAAACTAAGTTGGGTAATATCTTTTCTTGACGAATTTTAGAGAATTTTTTTCCTTGTTTAAAGTTCTGTATATGTCGTTTTAGATTTTCTTTTTTTAAAGAGATTTTATATGTTGTAGGACTAATTTCACAAAATAATAGATCCTTATTCCAAAAAACCATGTTGCTTCTCCTTTTTGATCACATCTAAATTTTTATTTTTTTGTCTCAAAAATGGGTAAGTATGAAGTATTAATTTTTCAACCCATCGTTTTTTACCAATTCCGCCTTCTTTAGGATCATATAAAAAATCAACCAAGATAGTGGAGATATTTGCACGACTAGCTCCGAGCACATCTGTAAAAAGTTGATCTCCAATCATAACAGTTTCAAATGGTTTTAGCTGCATCATGTCAAGAGCTTTTTTAAAGTTCTTAGGATTTGGTTTTTCCGAAAGTGGGATAAAGGGAACAGATAAATGTTGATTAAATTGTGTGATTCTTTCTTCGTCGTTGTTTGACAAAAGAAAAATTTGGAAACCAATGGCTTTGAGATTTTGAAAAAGTTCAATAACTTGTTCTGTAGCGGGGGCGCCATGCATCACAAGAGTTTGATCGATATCAAAAATTAATCCTTTAAAACCAAGTTGATATAATCTTTGATAGGGGATATCAAAAACAGTTTTTGCTCGTGCTGCTGGCATGAATGGGAACATATTGTGTAAAGCCTTTCATTGAATATATAACAATAATTCTAGCACATATATAGAACAAGGTCAATACCACTATTAAGTGTGTAGCAGAAATAGATATTCCTAGTAGACAACCGTCCACTTTTTTTATATAATAAAATTAAACCTTTTTGGTTGAGTTTTAAAAATATGGATTCAAGTATCGATTAGTCTTTCTAAGGGAGATAATGTCCATTAAATTATCATAATAGGAGGTGAAGTATGTATCAGCCAGAAAAATTAAAGGCTCGGAGGAAAGAGTTAAAACTGACACAGAGGGAAATTGCAGAGAAACTTGGGATTAGTTTCCAGGCTTACTCAGCTTGGGAACGTGGAATCAAAGAACCGTCTAAGGAGAAGGTAGCCCAGTTAGAGAACATTTTAAAGGTATCCAAAGGATATTTTACTCAGATCGAGATTGTCCGTCTCTACCATAGCCTCTCCAAGCAAGGGCAGGAGAAGGTTGTTCTCTATGCTCGCAACCTATCTCAAGAGGAGAAAGCCCAGAAAGTAACAGCGATGCCAGAGCGCCTCTACGAGTACCGTGTTTATGAACGCATGTCAGCAGGGATTGGGGCTTCGGTCTACGATGATCAGAATTTTGATACGGTTTACTTTAATGAGGAACTAGCCCATGATTTTGCGTCCTGGGTGTCTGGGGACTCCATGGAACCTAAATACCAAAATGGTTCAGTGGCTCTGATTCGAGAGACAGGATTTGACTATGATGGGGCGGTTTATGCAGTGGTTTGCAACAATCAGACTTATATTAAGCGGGTTTATCGTGAGGAAGATGGCTTGCGTCTGGTCTCTATCAATCCTAAATACAAAGATATTTTCATCTCCTATGAGGAAGATCCTCGGATTGTGGGGATTATCGTTGGGAACTTTGTGCCGATGGAGGGTTAGACTATGGGCTACTTTGATTATTCCAGAGAGCCCAAAAGTGACATTGCCTTTGTCGATATGAAATCCTTTTATGCTAGTGTTGAGTGCGTGAAAAGGGGATTACATCCGCTGAAAACCTCGCTTTGTGTCATGAGTCGAGCGGATAATTCAACTGGTCTTATCCTAGCCTCCTCTCCCCTGTTTAAGAAGATTTTTGGCAAGTCAAATGTTGGTCGGGCCTATGATTTGCCTTTTGATATCAAAACGCGAAAATTTTCCTATTATAATGCTCGAAAGCAAGGGCTACCTACCGACTCAGACTATGTTCGCTACATCGAAGATTGGGCTCAAGTTACCTTGATTGTCCCTCCTCGAATGGACGAGTACATTGCAGTCAATATGGAAATCCAGCGAATCTTTCAAAACTATGGCAGTCCAGATGATATTTATCCTTACTCTATCGATGAGGGCTTTATTGACCTAACTAGTTCGCTCAACTATTTCATCCCAGCTAAGAGTCTCTCTCGCAAAGACAAGCTGGATCTGCTTTCTGCCCGTATTCAGAGGGATATTTGGAGGCAGACAGGGATTTACTCTACAGTAGGTATGTCCAATGCCAATCCCTTACTAGCCAAGTTGGCTCTGGATAATGAAGCCAAGCACACTCCGACCATGAGGGCCAACTGGTCTTACCAGGATGTGGAAGAGAAGGTCTGGGCAATCCCTAAGATGACGGATTTTTGGGGAATTGGCAGACGGATGGAGAAACGCTTGCATGCTCTGGGGATTTATTCCATCAAGGAATTGGCAACCAGCAATCCAGACCAGTTAAAGAAAGCTCTGGGTCAGGCTGGTCTGCGTTTGTGGTTTCATGCTAACGGGATTGATGAGAGCAATGTTCATAAGCCCTATAAAGCTAAATCCAAGGGCTTGGGGAATTCTCAAATCTTGCCGAGAGACTACGTGAAGCTACGGGATATTGAAATTATTCTCCGAGAAATGGCGGAGCAGGTGGCTATTAGACTGAGAAGGTCTGGCAAGAAAACAACCCTTGTCTCTATCTATGTCGGTTTCTCTAAACAGGAGGTCAGGTCGTCTATTCACACACAAATGAAGGTCGAACCGACCAATAATACAGCTGTCTTAACGAATTATGTTTTGAAGTTATTTCATAACAAATATACTTCAGGAGCGGTCAGAAGTGTTGGAATCAACTATTCAGGATTTGTGGATGAGTCCTTTGGTTTGATATCTCTTTTTGATGATGTTGACAAGTTAGAAAAAGAAGAAAGGCTCCAGACGGCCATTGACTCCATTCGGGAACAATTTGGTTTCACTTCCCTTTTAAGAGCAAATGCACTGGAAGAAGCCTCTAGGAGTCTTGCTAGAAGCAAGCTGATTGGGGGACATTCTGCTGGAGGATTAGATGGATTAAAATGATTGATCGTTCTTATTTACCTTTTCAATCCGCGCGAGATTATCAAGATCCAGGGATGCAGAAGTGGATGGGATTTTACCTTTCAGAACACACCAGTTCGCTCAGTGAAGAAAAAAGCCGGGTTGATTTTTCGACGGATTTGACTCCAGATGAGAAGTTGCACTTGCTTTCTCAGCTTTATGTTGGCCAACTTAGGGGAAATTTTGTGCTAAAGGAAAAGAAGCAGAAAACCACTATCATCGGTGTGGTGAGAGAGTTATGGCCTCAGACTCTATCTATTAGGACAAGCGAGGGATATAGGTTGATAGAGGTTGCAGATATCCTCGAAATTCGGCTGTGGGAGGAGGGAGTTTATGACTAGAAAAGAGCTGTATGAAAACAAACTGCAGATGGATTACTTTTCAGATGACTATATTCGTTTTGAAGAGGATTTTCAAAAATACTCTGCCATGAACGTACCCTTGACTTTCTTGATTGATGACATCCTACGAACCATGGCGATGAATCAGAAAAACTACTTTGTTTTAAACAAGGAAAATGCCAAGGATGGGCGGGAGCATAGCTTTTATTTTAGGGTGGTAACGGAAAAAGCGTGTCCTAGAAATAGGACCTATGTATATGCTGGGATTAAAAATAGTGGCCAGTAGATTTGGTAGGAGATGAGCTCGTTCTCTGGTGTACACCATTGTAGTTATCTGCGGAGAGCTTGCAGCAGATTATTATGGTCTTTCTGATTAAATCAGATAAGAGCTCCATCTTTTTGGATGATTGTGTACTTGATATCGTAGTTGAATTCGAAAATACTTATCCCAAATAATCATTCTGTTTTATAGATACTAAGATATCCATAGAAATTTATGGATATTTTTTGATTTATATATAGAAAAAGAGAAGACCGGCTGGTCTTCTCTTTGGGGGAACTAGAATCATTGAAAAGAATTAAGTAAAGATTTTAATTAGTCTTTGAAATTCTTTTGGAAGATGAGTAGAGACAATACTGAAGTAATAGCAGCCAAGAATAAGAAGGCATTTGCTTCTTGCTCTCCAGTTTCTGGGAGTTGTTTTTCCTTGTCTTGTCTAACTGTAGTAGCAACAGGTGCTTTTTCATCTTTTCTTGGTAAATCTTCTGTTACAACTGCAGGAGCTGGTTTTTCAGTTTCTCTAGGTAGAACATACTCAGGGAGAGTCACAACTGGTGGCGCCTCTGTTCCTACAGAACTTTGTTTAGTTCCAACCTCGATTACTCGGTCTAAAGCTGGAGTTGATTTGGTTTGGACTACCTTGCGATTGCTACCATCTACTTCGACATACTCAATTAGCAGGCCGTCTTTCCCTTCTGCTAGAACTTTCTCTTTTCCTTTATCTAAGTTTGGATTTTCGTGACGGATAGTCTTGAATGGTACTGCCTTCTTGACAATATCCAAACTTGGAAGCTTAAAGACAAGGTCCTTAACTCCCTCTTCAGGACTTGAAGAAGTAATTGGTTTTTCAGGTTCTTTTGGTAGAAGATACTCAGGAAGGGTTACAACTGGTGGTGCCTCTGTTCCTACAGAACTTTGTTTAGTCCCGACTTCAATCACTCGGTCTAGAGCTGGAGTTGATTCAGTTTGAACTACCTTACGATTGCTGCCATCTACTTCGACATACTCGATTATAGCACCATCTTTCCCTTCTGCTAGAACTTGTTCTTTCCCTTTGTCTAATTGTGGATTTTCGCGACGGATAGTCCTGAATGGTACTGCCTTCTTGACAATATCCAAACTTGGGAGTTGGAAGGTAAGCTCTTTAACTCCTTCTTCAGGACTTGAAGAAGTAATTGGTTTTTCAGGTTGTTTCGGTTCAACCGGTTGTCCTGGTTGGCTAGGTTGCAATTGCTTGATTTGTTCAAGAGCGTTATTGAGAGCTTTATTGACATCTTCTTGAGTCTTAGCCTCTTGAATGGCTGCGATTGCTTTATCAGTAATTTCAACTAATTTTTTCTTAGCATCGTTGTTAGCACCAAGCTCAGCCACTTTTTTCTCGATAGCTTCAGTCAGGCTAGCCATAGCCTTATCATAATTGATTTCAGGCTGTTCCGGTTGTTTTGGTTCAACTGGTTGTTCTGGTTGGCTAGGTTGCAATTGCTTGATTTGTTCAAGAGCCTTATTGAGGGCTTTATTGACGTCTTCTTGAGTCTTGGCTTCTTGGATAGCTGCGATTGCTTTATCAGTAATTTCAACTAATTTCTTCTTAGCATCGTTGTTAGTACCAAGTTCAGCCACTTTTTTCTCGATAGCTTCAGTCAGGCTAGCCATAGCCTTATCATAATTGATTTCAGGCTGTTCAGGTTGTTTCGGTTCAACTGGTTGTTCTGGTTGGCTAGGTTGCAATTGCTTGATTTGTTCAAGAGCGTTATTGAGGGCTTTGTTGACGTCTTCTTGAGTCTTCGCTTCTTGGATAGCTGCGATTGCTTTATCAGTAATTTCAACTAATCTCTTCTTAGCATCGTTGTTAGTACCAAGTTCAGCCACTTTTTTCTCGATAGCTTCAGTCAGGCTAGCCATAGCCTTATCGTAATTGATTTCAGGCTGTTCAGGTTGTTTTGGTTCAACTGGTTGTTCTGGACTTGTTTCGTCTCCAGATTTTTGGTAATTTTCGTCTTTGCTAAGAATATCTTGCAAAGCAGTGACTGTTGACATCACATCTTGTACATTTACCGTATCAGAACTTAATTGTGCAGTGAGTTTATCAAGATTAGACTTAAATGCTTGGCGTGCAGTTGCTGTATTTTTCAAACCACTTGGATCAAAGTTAGATAAGTCGTCTTTCCATTTAGAGAGAGATTGAAGGATTTGTGTTTTGCTGTAGAGTTCGCTTCCTTCACCACGAGTGATGAATTGATCCACCTGGATACCGATGTTTCGAGACAAATCGTTTCGATCAGGATCTAGTTGAAGGGTGACTGCGTGCAAGTTTTCATCAAGACCTTTTAGGCTAACCAGAGTTTGATTGCCTTGGCGTTGAGCAGCGTGACCGCTAAAGTATTTCTTGCCCTCAATAGTCGACGCATTTCCCATGCCATCTTGGTAAGGAACTTCTTTGCCATCTAGGAAGACTTTGTAGATACCATGATTTGGATCAACATAGCCCTTGATATCAAGTCCAGTACCGTAGAAGTAGGCTGTGACAGTTGTCTTTTTCTTTTGTTCATCAGTTAAGCGACCAAAGGAAGCCCAAGACTCCGTTTTTTGGTACTTGTCTGCTGAATTGGTTTCATGGTGCCAGCCAGGACTGTAATCCAACTGACTAGCTTGGTCATCATAACTTGTTTGATCCTTGATCAGCAATTCAGCTTTCATCACTTGGATGGTTGCATCGGTAGCAAAACCGAGTAAAGCACCATCAGAAACAGAAGTGAGCTTGGCTTTGAAGTCAAAGATAGAGTCAGCTTGTTCTGTAAAGTCAATCGTTGGGATGGTAACAGTCTTTTCTGTTTCTCCATCTTCAAAAGTCACATCTTGAGTTGTATCTTGGTAAACTTTACCGTGAACCCCAGTTCCAGGTTCTGTGATGAAGCGAACAGTAGCAGTACCCTTGCTTCCACCAACACGTTTAATTTTAACAGTGACTGGTTTTCCTTTTTCGACTTCGTAAGAAGTTGCTTCAAGCTCAAACATACCCTTGCTGTTATTGTTTAGAGTGTAGATTCCTTCTGTAGCAATTGGTTCACCTGTTTTATTAACAAGGGTAATGGTATGTTGGCCAGGTGCTAAATCGTCTGTTTCATATACTTTTTGGCTGCGTTTACGGCTAGTGTTCTTAGTTTGCACATCCGCAACTTTTTGGCCATCAACGTAGACGGACATTTCTCCATGACCTGGGTCAACTGTAGAGACGACATAGGCCTTGGTTCCTGTGAAAGTATAGCTTACTTTGGCATCTTTTTGATTGGTCCACATAGAAGTGCCACGAACACCTTCAGATTCATTGTACCAAGTTGTACCGGCTGTATCCGCTGTTGTATTTGAGTGGTATTCAAGTCCAAGAGGGTAGCCGTCTGTCTTTTCGATACTACTTGGTGTCTTGTAGACTGAGAAGTTGGTTAAGATTGGAGTTGCTTGAGCTCCGGTGATGGTTACACGGATTTTTTGTGCCTCTACAGGCTTGCCTTGAATCAAGCGACGGTAACCAACAGTTGAACCTTCTCCGTAAGTCACCCAGCGACCGTTGATTTCGACTTCAATCTTGAAACCAGAGATACGCTGACCTTTGGCGATGTCTTCCTTGAGTTCGACAACGTCAAAGCGTCTCTTTTGTCCCAAATCGACTGTGAAGCTACCTGTTGTGGCATCATTTGAAAGAGCCCAGCTAGTATCATCTTTACCGTCTGTAAGGTGGCTTTCTTTGTAGAGATGGTTCTGACGAGTCGAGCTTGCTGTTACAGTTGCTCCTTTGGCAAAGTCAGTCGCATACATTTGATCTAGAGTCGCTTTGAATTCTTTCAAGCGAGCCACGTCAGCATCTGCGAATTTACCTTCTTTGTTTGGTGGAATGTTGAGAAGAAGTGGCGTTCCACGACCAACAGACTTGAAGTAGATATCCATCAATTCTTTGAGGGATTTTGGTTGCTGGTTATCGTGGTAGAACCAGCCAGAGCGGATGGAAACATCTGCTTCTCCTACAGAGTACATATCTCCGTCAGGGTCACCGTGGTTAAGGTATTCGTTCTTAACATTTTCGGTGATGTTTGCTTTCTTGACCTTATGCCATACAGGGTCACCGGCGATACCACGCTCATTTCCAATCCAACGGATACTTGTTGGTTCGGCAGAGAAGATAGCGATATCTCCTTCAGCTTCCTTGATGTATTTGAACCACTCATCAAAAGTGTAGGTTACTTTTTGGGCACCGCTACCGCGTGCTCCATCCATCCAAACTTCGATAAATTTACCCTTATTACCGTATTTTGGATTACCAAGGATTTCTTTTAGTTGATTGAGGTAGTATTCGTTGTATTCTTTTTGAGTAGCTACCTTATATTTAGGGCTATTAACATCCCATGGTGATAGGTAAACACCCATGTTCATATCGTATTTAGTAGCCGATTTAGAGATTTCTTCTAAAAGGTCACCCTTTCCATCTTTCCATGGACTTGCAGCTACGGTATGATTTGTATATTTAGATGGGTAAATAACGAAACCATCGTGGTGTTTGACAACCATAATAGTTCGTTTAAAGCCAGTTTCCTTTAGAGTACGGATCCATTGATCTGTATCTAAGTTAGTTGGATTGAAGTTTTTAGGGTCTTCATTTCCATGTCCCCACTCAGAATTAGTATAAGTATTCATACCATAGTGGATGAAGGCAGCTAATTCTTCCTTGTGATAATCAAGTTGAGCCTTGCTTGGAAGGGGACCGTGATTTCCAATTTCTGTTTCCTTATCTTCTGGATGAGCAGCAGGTAAAACAGTTGAAGTCGGATTAGAGCTATCAGAGATTTTTTCGTATTCAAAGACGACATCATTCACACCCTTGTGCTGGATGCTGGCTTCTAAGCGTGGAGTGATTGCGCGGTAGCCTGCGATTTCTTTTGCTTCAAAAGTGTTTACAAAGGAAACATCGTATTCTTTTCCGTCATTATTATCAGTAACAACATCTGCTAATTCTTGCTCTGAGCCTTTCAAACGATAATGAATGGCAAATGAACCTTTATTCACTTTATAAACCACCTTGATGACCCGTGTTCCTGGAGCTGTTTTGCTGACGACGTTGTAGGTCCACTCATCTTTGAGTTGTTTGTTGATTTCGACGCCATCAATAGAGACAATCTGGTATTTCTCTTGATTTTTTGTATAGAAGTCGGTCTTAGAGATTTCTTTTTTGAAGTCATAGTCAAAAGCTGTTCCAACTTCAGTCTTTTCAACGAAAGTATCATCAGTTTTGATTGGATTACCAGTTTCATCTACGTGTTGAACCACTACACGTCCGTAATCGATTCCTTTAATGAGTGTCGCAACGCCATTTTCATCGAAAGAATATTGATTTTCACCAATAACAGCAGTTTTATTTCGGAACATTTCTCCTTCAGGAGTAAAGTAATATCGTTTCCCATTATCACCTTGGTACCAACCTTTGACACCATATTTTGCGATAATATCTTTTACCCATTTGACTTGCTCAGGTGAGAGGACGATCCCACCACCGAAACGGTCTTTGTCAGGGATGCCGTTTTCAATTGTGCCGTGTTGGTGAACACCGACTACTTTACCATCACCGTTGATAATACCAGCACCTGAAAGGCCTGAAACAGAAGTCATATGATAGGTGATGCCTTTTGAGCCTTTATCATCATAATTATCAACAGATTTCACGACACCATCAGCCTTGTAAAGTTGACCAGCTACAATTGGTTTTTTGAGCTCAGGTGAGCTTGAGTCAGTTGGATACCCAATCGTGCTAACAGGGTCCCCAGGTTGATAGGTTTTATTTTCTGCCAAGGGAACAAAGGTAGCAGCTTTATTTGGACTAGCGATTTGAAGAGGAACAGGTGCTACAACAGCAGCCAAGTCATTTTGATATCCTTTTCCAAATTCTTTCTTGTTCCAAAAATGAATATCTTCTTCTTTGAATAGAGTAGTATTACCCGTTACAGGTTGAGAATTGCGAACAGCAGAATTAGAACCGAGGTTATAGTAAAACTTAGCAGAATCTCCGCCTCGAATATGTCCTTCTTTTGTATCACGGTTTGATTCTAAAAAGTTGTGGGCAACAGTCAAGATGACATTTGGTGCCACAAAAATACCAGAACCAGACACGATATAGCGTTGGGAACCACCATTGTAAATAGTGTAAATCATACTAGCAGCAGTAGCAGGTTGTCCTTCATAAGGGACGTGCTTCAAATCTAGACCACCGTTGATAATTGCACGATTACCATTTTCAGCTTCTTTTGGAAGTTCTTCCTTGTTTTTTAGAATGCTTTCTGTCTCAACTTTAGGACTATCCTTCTTGTCTACGATTGCTGAAGTATCTATGTTTTTTACGGGTGCATCAGGATAAGCTTGATCGTGGATTTCTTCAGGAAGCAAGTCAGTAGTTTTAGTTTCTGCTACAGTCTTCTCTTCTACTGGTTTAACAGTTTTTTCTGCTTTCTCTGCTTTCTCTGACTCTTGAGGTGTAGAAATTACAGGACTTTCATTTTTGACTTCTGGTTTGGTTTTTTCAACTTCGGCCAATTTTTCTACATTTGGTTGAGAGCTTGTAGTTTCAATTTTTGCTTCGTCAGCTAGTGCTGTACCAGATGCAAAAAAAGCGAGTCCGACCATAACCGAAGCAACTCCAACGGTTAATTTTCTGATGCTAAAAGTTTGCTCTTTTTCAAAAAGGTATCGATTCATAATGTACTCCTAGTTTGAATCAAGACAGTCAGCTACTGTCTGAGCCCAAGTATGACTTGGAAACGATTTTCTTTAGCGATAGTTAGATTTTGTGCAATAGTTTGAGACTAATTACCCCCTCTGTTTAAGCGCTTTCATTTTAGAATAAAAAAATTAAAATTGTTATCTTAATCTTTAAAATAACCTAAAAACCTTAACATAACAAATATACTAAATTGTTCCAAGAAATGCAATAGAGAAAGTAAACCTAATTTAAAGAAATTCTTTCACTTTTTAAAGAAAAAATACATCCTTTCAAGAATTAAACTAAATGAAAGAATGTATTCAAAAAAAATCAGAGTAGTGTTTGTATGGCCTCTTCAATTTGTTTAGGGTCTGTTTTTGAAGAGAAGCGTTCAAAGACCTGCCCATCACGACCGATGAGAAACTTAGCGAAATTCCATTCGACTCGTTTTCCAAGTGGGCCAGATTTTTGTTCTTTCAACCAAACATAGAGAGGATCTGCCTCCTTACCGTTGACCTTGATCTTGGCAAAACGTGGGAAGGTGGTTTGATAGTGTAGGCTACAGAAGGCATTGATTTCCTCTGCGCTACCTGGTGCTTGTCCCATAAACTGATTGCAAGGGAAGTCTAAAATCTCAAAACCTTGTTCTTGATAGCGATCATAGAGTTCTTGAAGTCCTTGGTACTGGGGCGTTAAACCACATCCAGTAGCAGTATTGACAACCAAGAGAATCTTACCACGATAGGTCTCTAGTGGAGTTTCTTGATGGTCTTGGTTCAAGACTGAAAAATCGTATAGTGAAGTCATTGCTTGCTTTTCTCCTCCTATTTGGTATTTTTAGGAGTTTTTTCCTCCTGTAGGGATAGAAATCCGTAGGTCAGGGTTCCGAAAATGCTACCGATAATCAGGCTATACATCAGGAAAGGAACACTTTTATCGAATTGCATGAGCAACTTTCCAAAATCTGAAAGGGACATCTGCTGAACGAAGACTTTATGAAAGATGAGTAAGGTAAAGAAGCCAATCTGAATACCGATAAACACAATCCAGCTTCGGAATTTGATTTGGGCTTTGCTGTAGGTTTTGAGAATGATTTCTGATTTGTCATCCTTTTCAAGATGAAGCTCTTGGACGGCTTTTTGAGCTTTTATACTCATGAACAAAATGAGTCCAAAATAGATGTAGGGCATAACATTTCGAACAATTTCTATAAAGCTTCCGAACAAAATATAGAATAGGAAGAGAATGAAGGAAGAGTAAAAGATTTGGATCATGGAACGGGCGCAAGCCTTGTAGATAACCTCTTGACGGCATTCATCAAAAGGCCCTTGGATATGAAAGAAATTTCGAAGTAGGCGAGTTGTTAAGTCTTCTTTTTTCATGGGTGATTTCTCCTAAATGAGTGGTTTTTGATTGACTTCTTTAACGAGTTGATAGAAAGTATAGAAGTAAATCAAGCTAAAAATGATACAGGTTGTTAGAAATACTAGGTATCTCCAATCTGCAGGACTCCTTAAAAGTTGTGGGAAGGATACGAGAATAAAACAGAGAGATACGTTTAGAAGGCGTATTTTTTTGGATTGGATTTTCTGAAGTATTTGTCCCTTGTTCAGCAAAGGAAGAAATAAAAGGAAAATGATCAAGAAAGGACGCGTAATATGTCCAGAAAACAGGACGAAGGTAATAAAGATGCTGACAAAAATATGACTGAATAGTAAAGTTACTAGTGATTTCATAGGGCACCTCCTAATCCTCATCTTGCTCTTTTTTAGTTTTTGCAATGCGACGGGAGATGAGGAACTGTATGCTTGCTCCGAAGAAGATAGAACCGAGAATGCTTGATACACCATTTCTTATAGTGAGAAGAGAATGAAAATAGTCCTGACCTTCACCTATGAGTATACTGAGAAGAGGAGTTATAAAAAACATCCATAGACCAAAGAACAAACCTGCTTTAAGACCTGGGTAGTATAGTTGCTTACTTTCTTTCTCACTCAGCATATCTGGTTCAATAGTTGTAATCCCTGTTTTTTGCATTTGGTAGGTGAGATAGCTAGCAGCGATGAGGGCAATCACTAAAATCAGAGGAGGATAGATTAGAGCCACTTCTTGAGGGTATTTATAGGCCAGAAGGAGTGGAATAAGATTTCCGAAAATCATCAGATAAAAGAGGACGATAAAGACTTGGTTACCTATACGGTCTGCCTCGCGTCGTTTGTATTCGTCAAGTGGATCAGAAATACCGTATGTGCGCTTGATCAGTTTTTCAGTGAAGGTTTCTTTTTTCATGTGTTGGCTCCTTTTTTAAAAATCATCCTCCCAAAAGAGACTGTTGAGGTCAGTTTGGAGGCTGCGGGCGAGATTGAGACAGAGTTCCAGAGTTGGATTGTACTTGTCGTTCTCAATCATATTGATGGTTTGTCTCGAGACACCGATATCCTTGGCTAGTTCGAGCTGGGAAATACCTAGTTCCTTGCGAAATTCTTTCACACGATTCATCTGGTCTCCTTTCTGACTCATGTCGCATATATTTGACTATATTATATTCTTCTATAGAGTGAATGTCAAGCATATTTGACATATTTCTTAAAGAAATCTTACTTTTCTTGACCTATTTGCCTGACTAGTGCAAGCTGGTCGGATTTATGGTAAAATAGATAGGATATGACAAAAGAATTTCATCATGTAACGGTCTTACTCCACGAAACGATTGATATGCTTGATGTGAAACCTGACGGTGTTTACGTTGATGCGACTTTGGGTGGAGCAGGCCATAGCGAATATTTATTAAGTAAATTAAGTGAAAAAGGCCATCTCTATGCCTTTGACCAGGACCAGAATGCCATTGACAATGCGCAAAAACGTTTGGCACCTTACATTGAAAAGGGGATGGTGACTTTTATAAAGGATAACTTCCGTCATTTACAGGCACGTTTGCGCGAAGCTGGTGTTCAGGAAATTGATGGAATTTGTTATGACTTGGGAGTGTCTAGTCCTCAATTGGACCAGCGTGAGCGTGGTTTTTCTTATAAAAAGGATGCGCCACTGGACATGCGGATGAATCAGGAAGCTAGTCTGACAGCTTATGAAGTGGTGAATCACTATGACTATCATGACTTGGTTCGTATTTTCTTCAAGTATGGTGAGGATAAGTTTTCTAAACAGATTGCGCGTAAGATTGAACAAGCACGTGAAGTCAAGCCAATCGAGACAACGACTGAGTTGGCAGAGATCATCAAGTCGGCTAAGCCTGCTAAGGAGCTCAAGAAGAAGGGCCATCCTGCCAAGCAGATTTTCCAAGCTATTCGGATTGAAGTCAATGATGAACTGGGAGCTGCAGATGAATCTATCCAGCAGGCTATGGATATGTTGGCTCTAGATGGTAGAATCTCAGTGATTACCTTCCATTCACTAGAAGACCGCTTGACCAAGCAATTGTTCAAGGAGGCTTCAACGGTTGAAGTTCCAAAAGGTTTGCCTTTCATCCCAGATGATCTCAAGCCTAAGATGGAATTGGTGTCCCGTAAGCCAATCTTGCCAAGTGCAGAAGAATTAGAAGCCAATAACCGCTCGCACTCAGCTAAGTTGCGCGTGGCCAGAAAAATTCACAAGTAAGAGGAAAAAATGGTAGATAAGAAAGAAACAACCAGTCAATTCTTGCAGAATCGTATAAAAAAATTCTCACGTGTGGAGAAGGCTTTTTATCTTTCCATCGCTTTTACGGCTCTCGTTTTAGCAGTGAGTATCATCTTTATGCAGACACGACTCTTGCAAGTGCAAAGTGATTTAACAAAAATCAATGCGCAGATAGAGGAAAAGAAGACAGAGCTGGATGATGCTAAGCAGGAAGTGAATGAATTGATTCGTTCCGAGCGCTTGAAAGAAATAGCAAATCAAAAAGATTTGAAATTGAATAATGAAAATATCCGAACAGCGGAGTAAGATATGAAATGGACAGAAAAAATAACCCGATTTGCGATAAAAAATCGTAAATCTCCAGCAAAAAACCGTAGGATAGTTGGCAAGTATCTCAGCTTTTTAGCTGTTGCCCTTTTCGGCCTCTTTTTGGCCAATTTTGCGTATATTATCGCAAAAGGTAATATATTTGGTACTGACTTGGTAAAAGAGGCTAAAAAGGTTCACCAAACAACCCGAACAGTTCCTGCCAAACGTGGGACTATCTATGACCGAAATGGAGTGCCTATCGCTGAAGATGCGACCTCTTATAACGTGTATGCTGTTATTGATAAAAAATACAAGTCAGCAACTGGAAAAATTCTTTATGTAGAGGATTCGCAGTTTAATAAGGTAGCTGAAGTCTTCCATAAGTATTTAGACATGGATGAAGCTTATGTGAAAGAGCAATTAGCTCAACCAAATCTGACCCAAGTTTCCTTTGGTGCAAAAGGAAATGGGATTACATATGCCAATATGATGGCTATTAAAAAAGATTTGAAAGATGCTAGTGTGGAAGGGATTGACTTTACAACTAGCCCTAACAGAAGCTATCCAAATGGACAATTTGCTTCTAGCTTTATTGGCTTAGCCCAACTTCATGAAAATGAGGATGGTAGTAAGAGTTTGTTAGGGACTTCTGGTTTGGAGAGTTCTTTAAATACCATTCTTGCTGGGACAGACGGTATTATTACCTATGAAAAAGACCGTGTAGGAAATATCGTACCAGGTACAGAACTGGTATCGCAACAAACTGTGGATGGCAAGGATGTTTATACAACATTGTCTAGTCCGCTACAATCTTTCATGGAAACTCAGATGGATGCCTTTCTAGAAAAAGTAAAAGGTAAGTATATGACCGCGACCTTGGTCAGTGCAAAGACCGGTGAAATCCTCGCTACCACCCAACGACCTACCTTTAATGCAGATACTAAAGAAGGAATCACTGAGGACTTTGTTTGGCGTGATATTCTTTATCAAAGTAACTATGAACCAGGATCAGCCATGAAGGTTATGACGTTAGCTTCTTCTATTGATAATAATACCTTCCCAAGTGGAGAATACTTCAATAGCAGTGAATTCAAAATAGCGGATGCGACGACTCGAGATTGGGATGTTAATGGTGGTTTGACTACTGGTAGGATGATGACTTTCTTACAAGGTTTCGCTCACTCCAGTAATGTTGGAATGAGTCTACTTGAACAAAAAATGGGAGATGCTACTTGGTTGGATTATCTAAAACGCTTTAAATTTGGGGTTCCAACTCGCTTTGGCTTGACAGATGAATACGCTGGTCAACTTCCAGCTGATAATATTGTTAATATTGCTCAAAGCTCATTTGGGCAAGGAATTTCAGTGACACAAACACAAATGCTTCGTGCCTTTACAGCTATTGCTAATGATGGAGTTATGCTGGAGCCAAAATTTATAAGTGCTATTTATGATACTAACAATCAGTCTGTACGTAAGTCACAAAAAGAAATAGTAGGAAATCCTGTTTCCAAAGAGGCAGCAAGCACAACTCGAAATCACATGATCTTAGTTGGAACGGATCCTTTTTACGGGACCATGTATAATCATCTAACAGGGAAACCAATCATAACAGTTCCCGGACAAAATGTGGCAGTTAAGTCAGGTACTGCTCAAATTGCGGATGAGAAAAATGGAGGATACTTAGTTGGTGCAACTAATTATATATTTTCAGTTGTATCAATGAATCCGGCGGAAAATCCTGATTTTATCTTATATGTAACGGTTCAACAGCCTGAGCATTATTCAGCTGTCCAGTTGGGAGAGTTTTCCAATCCAATCTTGGAGCGGGCTTCAGCGATGAAAGAATCTCTGAACCTTCAATCTCCAGCTAAGAATTTAGATCAAGTGACGACAGAATCTTCGTATGCAATGCCTAGCATCAAGGATATTTCACCTGGTGATTTGGCGGAAGCCTTACGTCGAAATATTGTGCAACCAATCGTTGTCGGTACTGGAACAAAGATTAAAGAGACTTCTGTAGAAGAAGGAAAAAATCTTGCACCAAACCAACAAGTTCTCCTTTTATCGGATAAGGTAGAAGAAATTCCAGACATGTATGGTTGGACACAGGAAAATGTTCAAGCATTTGCCAAATGGTTGAATATTGAAATAGAGTGGGATGGTACAGGTAAAACGGTTCAAAAACAAAGTGTTCGTGCCAATACTGCCATCAAAGATATTAAAAATTTGAAAGTAACTTTAGGAGATTAACATGATTAGTTCCATCAGTGCTGGAATTCTTAGCTTTTTATTAACAATTATTGGTATTCCAGCCTTTATCCAATTTTATAGAAAGGCGCAAATTACAGGCCAGCAGATGCATGAGGATGTCAAACAGCACCAGGCAAAAGCTGGGACTCCTACAATGGGGGGGCTTGTTTTCCTCATTGCTGCAGTTGTGGTGAGTTTCCTCGTCGCTCTTTTTTCGAAACAATTGACCAATAATGTTGGTATGATTTTGTTTATTTTGGTCTTGTATGGTTTGGTTGGTTTTTTAGATGACTTTCTCAAGGTCTTCCGAAAGATCAATGAGGGGCTAAACCCCAAACAGAAATTGGCTCTTCAACTTCTAGGTGGTGTCATTTTCTACCTTTTCTATGAGCGTGGGGGCGATATGCTTTCTGTCTTTGGCTACCAAGTGCATCTAGGGTTTTTCTATATTGTCTTCGCTCTTTTCTGGTTAGTTGGTTTTTCAAACGCAGTCAACTTGACAGATGGTATTGACGGTCTAGCTAGTATTTCCGTTGTGATTAGCTTGTCTGCTTATGGAGTTATTGCCTATGTGCAAGGTCAGATGGATATCCTTCTAGTGATTCTGGCCATGATTGGTGGTTTGCTTGGTTTCTTTGTCTTTAACCATAAGCCTGCTAAAGTCTTTATGGGGGATGTGGGAAGTTTGGCTTTAGGTGGAATGCTGGCAGCTATCTCTATGGCCCTCCACCAAGAATGGACTCTCTTGATTATCGGAATTGTTTATGTTTTTGAAACAACTTCGGTTATGATGCAAGTCAGTTATTTCAAACTGACAGGTGGTAAACGTATTTTTCGTATGACGCCTGTGCATCACCATTTTGAGCTTGGAGGATTGTCTGGTAAGGGAAGTCCTTGGAGCGAGTGGAAGGTCGACTTCTTCTTTTGGGGAGTGGGGCTTCTAGCAAGTCTTTTGACACTAGCCTTTTTATACCTACTGTAAAAAATAAATCAGGATGAAGCTTATCTTCATCCTGATTTTTGTGTGGTTAGACGTTAGTTTGATTCATCCTTTTTACTCTTAAGTAGAAAAGTTGCTGTTAGGACTAGACTCAATCCTGACAAGAATAGTAGTGGATTGGATGTTTCACCAGTAGCTGGAAGTTGTTCTTTAGGAGAATAATTTGTCGGTTGAACAAGGTCTGGACTAGATGAAACTTGCTCAGAGCTATTGGCCAATGGTTTGATATCTGTTTCACTTGGTTTTTGCTCTGCAGTAGTTGATGCTCCATTAGCTTGATAAACAACAGCATAGGTGCTGAAATGACTAGTCGTAAATTCTGCCATTCCCTCGCGAATAGTAAAATCAAGTGCCTGTAATTCTTTTGATGGAGTTAGGTAGTAGACATTTTCGACAGCAGAGGAAATAGGCAAGCGGACCAAGACAGTCCCTTTTGGTTGCAAACTCTGATCTGTTGAATTTTTAAGGTGAAGATCGTAAGCATCATAGGTCTTACCAAATAGTTCTTGAGCTAATACACGTCTGCTAGAAATGTGAGAAATTCCCTCTAAGTCAGTCGCTCCTCCAATAATTTCAACTTTAGTCTTTTCATCCTTTAAGACACGAAGTTTATATTCAGGAACAGAAACAGTAGGTGGTTGTTCTAGTCCTGCTGTGCCGATAGGTTTCGTGTACTCAGGGATAGAAACAGTAGGCGGTTGTTCTAGTCCTGCTGTGCCGATAGGCTCAGTGTACTCAGGAATAGAAATGGTAGGTGGCTGTTCTTGTCCAGCCGTTCCGATAGGTTTAGTGTACTCCGGAATATTTACTACAGGCGGTTGTTCCTGTCCAGCCGTTCCGATAGGCTCAGTGTACTCAGGAATAGAAATGGTAGGTGGCTGTTCTTGTCCAGCCGTTCCGATAGGTTTAGTGTACTCCGGAATATTTACTACAGGCGGTTGTTCCTGTCCGGCTGTACCGATAGGTTTAGTATACTCCGGAATATTTACTACAGGCGGTTGTTCCTGTCCAGCTGTACCGATAGGCTTAGTGTATTCAGGAATTTCTACAATAGGAGCAGGGTCATCTCCCTTGCTTGTAGTTGGCTGCTGATTCTCAACCTTCTTCTCATCCTTTTTGGTAAAGACAGCTATTACAGGACTGCTTGTTGTATTTCCCTGGATAGAATAAGCTTCTATCGCATTTCCAATTTTTCGATTGGTTTCGTCAGGGATAGGGATTTGTACCTGATTATCTTGGATTGATAAGACAGTCTGATCTCCAGTCGTAACTAGATGATTATCGTCTATCCTGCGTAAAACGAGTGGATCTTTGATGCCTGGGAAGGTCACAGCGATGGCTTCCCAATCTCCAGCTGGAAGAGTTAAAGAGATGTTTTTATCCCCTTCCTTAAGTGGTGCGATACTTGGACTATCCAAGCTTACAGCTGGAGCCTTAATCACATCAAATGAATCTAGAGAAATTTTCTTGCGACCTGCTGGTGAATTTGGATCAACTTTCAATGTCAAAATATGATTACCATCTGTCAGATTAGTAAATTCTCCAATTAAGGTTGCCTTTTGGGTAGCGCCAGCAGTGTAGAAGTCTAGACTTGGCATTTCTTTGCCATCTAGTGTCACGAGAGCTTTTCCGAGAGCGGATGTTTTGAGTCCGTAAATTCGAATTCCTGTTCCAGTAAATGGAATGGTTGCCTGAGCTTCTGAAGCGATACTTGGGTCGGCGTTATTGATGTCCGCATATTTTTCTGTGCTCTTATATAATTCAGTATCGCTCCAATCTTTGAATTGAGATCCATATTGAATGCGAGGGTCACGGTCATCCATTTTTTCAATGGTTGTTCCTTGTCCCGGTAAAACTTTAAAGTAGTCTAAGGAGATTTTGGAACGTTCACTGCCACGGTGTTTATGCTCTTGTTTTACAGTGATAGTCATCACATGAGCACCATCTGACAATCCTGTGAAGCGACCGATAAGGCTACCTTTTTCAGTTGCACCTGCAGTATAGAAGTCCAGTTCACCGACTGATTTACCATCGATTTTGACTTCAGCGATTCCTAATTGAGATGATTTGAGACCATAGATTTCAATGCCAACACCATTGAAAGGAATAGTTGCTGTCGCATCTTTATCTGTATAGTTACCTAGTGAAAGGTCGGCAAACTTCTCTGTTCCTCCAAATAATTCTGAGTCTGCCCAGTTTCCAAATGCAGAACCGTATTGGATTCGGCTATCACGGTCATCCATCAATTGGTTATAGGTTTCGACATTGGCCTTTTCGGATACCTGTGTAGAAACATTACCCAGCATAGCCTTAACAGTATAAGTGTAGGCGAGTTGAGGGTCGAGTGAACGGTCGATAAAATGGGTTTGATTGGTCACAAATTCTCTGCTTGCAGAGGTTTGGCCAGATTCGTCTTTCACTTGTCTTTGGATAACATAGTGGGTAGCACCTTCTACTTGGTTGAAGGTGAGTTCGGCAGTGACTCCATTTTGTCTAACTGCTGTCAGACTGGTTACACGACCAGGGAAATGTTCAAAGGTAATGACATCACCTTTTTGTGTTGCCAGTTGAATGCGGCCATCTTTCAGAACAGTTGCTTTGACAGATTTACCATTAACCTTAACCTGACTGGCTTCGATATTTGGATAATCTACAACTAGGTCTCCACCGACATTTGACAGGAAGGACAAGCTTTGCAGGTTTTTATCTTTCCACTTCATGCTGACTTCAAAGTTACCACGAGCAACCAGACCAGAAACCTGACCGTCTTTCCAAGCATCTGGAAGGGCTGGCAATGGTGCAATGTAGCCAGTGTGTGATTGAAGAAGCATTTCTGCAATTCCACTGGTTGCTCCAAAGTTTCCATCGATTTGGAAAGGTGCGTGTGTATCCCAAAGGTTTTCTAGGGTTGAATATTTGAGCTGTTCAGCGAGCAAGCGATGAGCACGGTTACCGTCTAAGAGACGAGCCCAGAGGTTGATTTTATTGGCCTTAGACCAACCAGTACCACCATCTCCACGGTGGTTGAGGGTAGCACGCGCAGCTTCTAAATATTCAGCCTGATCCTTGCTAAAGAGCGTACCTGGGAAGAGACCAACTAGATGGGAAACGTGACGGTGGTTGTTTTCAATGCCTTCGTTGGTGAATTGTGGACTGTCTTCTTCGTACCATTCCTTGATACGTCCTTCTTTGTTAATGTGAAGTGGTTTTAGTTTGTCAAATTTAGCCTTGACCTCTGTAACTAAGTCTTTGTCGACATTTAGATGGTTAGCGACTTCCATGTAGTCATGGAATAGCTGCCAGACTAGTGATTGGTCAAAGGTGTTTCCAATGGTAATGGTACCGTGTTCAGGTGAATAGGATGGAGAAGATACCCAACGGTCGCTGGCCTGATCATAGTGCAAGAAGGAGTTCCAGAACTTAGCAGTTTCCTTGAGCATTGGATAGATCTTTTCTTTTAGATAACTTTCATCCTTGGTGAATTTATAGTAGTCATAGACGTTCTGCATCATCCAGGCATTAGCTGCTGGCGACCAACCCCAATAGTAATTCCAACCAGGAGTAGTCCAGCCAAATGGTGTCGCCTGGGTATGAACCAGCCAGCCATTTTCTTGTCCATCTTTGGATTCGATACCGGCGTATTCCTTAGCAGCGATACGGCCATAGTAACGCATATCGTCAATGTAATTGATCATTGGCTTGGCTGTTTCAGCTAGATTGCTCATGTAGGCTGGCCAATAGTTCATTTGCAAGTTGACATTGAGGTGGTAGTCAGCGTTCCAAGGTGGATTGTCTACGGCATTCCAGACTCCTTGTAGGTTGGCAGGAAGGGCATCTGTCCGATCACGAGATGAACTAATCAATAAATAACGTCCGTATTGGAAGAAGAGTTCTTCCAGTTTTTGCCCTTTGCTAGGGTTATAGGTCTGAAGGGCCTCTTTTGTCGTTTGAGCAGCATTGCTTCCACCTAGGTTTAGTTTGACGCGGTTAAAGAGGCTTTGATAGTCTTTGATATGGTTCTTTTTAAGTGTCTCGTAGTCTTTGCCCCTAGCTGCTTCTACAATGCCTTTAACTGTTTTTTCGAGGTCAATGTCTTTGCGATAGTTTGTTTTTGGATTCTGAGCAAAGTTAGTCTTGGCACTGAGTAAAAGCGTAGCATAGCTGGCCCCTGTGACCGTTAAACTATCCTCATGAACAGTAACTTTTCCGTCCGTTTTAATTCCTAGATAGGATGCGAACTGGAGGCCATTATCTTTGACTGTACCTTTTAGTAGGATACCATTTGGGTCTGTCGTAACATGGCCACTCTTGTAGTTAGAATATTCCGCTGAGTAGTCTCCGTTAGCAAGTAAATCTTCTGTTAAGCTATTCCAAACTGTAAAATCAAGTTTTTTGTCCCCTTTTTGGGTCAAGTGGGTCACGGTGACATCATCAGGGTAACTTGAGAAGGTTTCTCTTTTAAAGGTCGTTCCATCTTGGGTGTAAGAAGTTGTAGTAGTGGCTTCTGTGATATCCAAACCACGGTGATAGTCTGTAACTGTATCCAGCCCCTTTTTCTGGTTATTGAAGACCATGAAGATATCACCAAAGGCTAGATAACGTCCATACTGGGCGTTGTTTGGTCCAACTAGATTTTGTTCAGCTAATCGTTTGGCTTTTTGGCGATCTCCGTCTTCAAGAGCCTTACGAATTTCTGCTAAAATTTTATACCGTTCCTGATAGTTTCCTCCGTTATAGTCGGTACTGTCGGGACGCGGACCACCTGACCAAAGAGTTTTTTCGTTGTATTGGATTCTCTCCTCGCCTATGAGACCAAAAACCTTAGCACCCATTTCACCATTCCCAACTGGGAGTGCTTGTTTTTCCCAGCCATCATAGGAAGGAGCTGTTGGTCGATCATAGTTTAGCTGATAGTTGCTTTGTTCTGTCACAGGTAGTTCTGGTTTTTCGGTTTCCTTATTTTCATTAGGTTTTACAATAGCCTCAGTACTGGCTTGATTAGTTGTAGCAGAAGTAACATCAGCATTAGCGGGTTTACTTTCAGAAGAACTATTATTAGCTAGAACTGGTTTTTTATGATCAATTGGCACGTTTGACTGTGTATGCTCAGTTGATTCACTTGCTTTTGTTATAGTGTCTGTCTTAACTGTAGTTTTCTCTAATGCAGGCTCGTTTTGCTGTACTTCAATAGTATCAGCAGAGACGGTATGACTAGCTAGAAAAACCGCTCCAAGCAAAACAGAGGCTGTGCCGACTGTTAGCTTTCGAATACTGTAGCGACAGGATTTCTCCCTCCAAATTTTTTCCATAGAAACCTCCTTTATTAATTAAAAGCGCTTTCATTTTTAATGAGGCGAACTTTTGTTTCTATATTGTATTGTTAATCTAATTTTACCAGCTAATGAAGTGTTGTCAAGAGGATTAGAGAAGGATATATATTTGATATTGTTTTGTATTAAAAAAGTGGAGGAAACGAATGGTAAGAGAGTGTATTTTTTATATTCTTTCTAGTTTTGACTAGAACAATAAGCCAACTTTAATTACAGCCTACTCATCTCTGAAAGCGTAAAACAAACTGGTCAGGGTGGCTAGTTTGTGGTATAATGAAAGAGACTCAAAAAGAAACAGGAGAAATATGATGGATTTACTATTAGCAATTGTATTGATTGTGCTAGCTTTTCTAGGAGGAGCTCTTGGGGGAATGTACTTGGTTCGTAAGCAAATCGAAAAAGAATTCGCTGACAACCCACGTTTGAATGCTGAAGCAGTTCGTACTCTTTTGAGTGCAAATGGTCAAAAACCAAGCGAAGCTAAGGTGCAACAAGTTTACCACCAAATCATCCGCCAACAAAAGGCAGCCCTTGCTAACAATAAAAAGAAAAAATAAATAAGGAAAAGTCTGGGATGAAAGTTCCAGACTTCTCACTATGTTGACTATGGTTTAGGGATGAGACTTTTTCCTTGCATTCTATTGATATTTGATTATGATTAAGAGAGATAGTTATTGATTAGGCTGTCATTCAGTTTATAAGGATCAATAATCATAATGAACTATCAATCAGAAAAAAGACTAGAAAGAAGACTGTATGGATAATCGACCAATTGGTTTTTTGGATTCGGGTGTCGGGGGCTTGACCGTTGTGCGCGAGCTCATGCGCCAGCTTCCCCATGAAGAAATCGTCTATATTGGAGATTCGGCACGGGCGCCCTATGGTCCCCGTCCTGCTGAGCAAATTCGTGAATATACTTGGCAGTTGGTCAACTTTCTCTTGACCAAGGATGTCAAAATGATTGTCATTGCTTGTAACACTGCGACTGCGGTCGTCTGGGAAGAAATCAAGGCTCAACTAGATATTCCTGTCTTGGGTGTAATTTTGCCAGGAGCTTCAGCAGCCATCAAGTCCAGCCAAGGTGGGAAAATCGGAGTCATTGGAACGCCCATGACGGTCCAATCTGACATCTATCGTCAGAAAATCAACGATCTGGATCCGGACTTACAGGTGGAGAGTTTGGCCTGTCCCAAGTTTGCTCCCTTGGTGGAGTCTGGTGCCCTGTCAACCAGTGTCACCAAGAAAGTAGTCTATGAAACCCTGCGTCCCTTGGTTGGAAAGGTGGATAGCCTGATTTTGGGATGTACCCATTATCCACTGCTCAGACCTATTATTCAAAATGTTATGGGGCCCAAGGTTCAACTTATCGATAGTGGGGCAGAGTGCGTACGGGACATTTCAGTCTTACTCAATTATTTTGAAATCAATCGTGGTCGTGATGCCGGACCACTCCATCACCGTTTTTACACAACAGCCAGCAGCCAAAGTTTTGCACAAATTGGTGAAGAATGGCTGGAAAAAGAGATTTATGTGGAGCATGTAGAATTATGACAAATAAAATTTATGAATACAAGGATGACCAGGACTGGTATGTTGGGTCCTATGGTATTTTTGGTGGCGTCCGGACGTTGACGGATGATGACTTGGATTTTCCTCTATTGGAGTTTGCCCAAAGATTTCGAGATGAGGATCGAGGTTTTCCTGTTTCTGTTACTGTTTTACGCTATGGTTCTCTCTATCGTTTATTGTCTTTTGTGGTAGATATCCTTAACCAAGAAATGGGACGAAATGTGGAAGTCATCCAACGTCAGGGGGCTTTGCTCTTGGTTGAAAATGGGCAACTCCTGCATGTAGAATTACCCAAAGAAGGTGTTGATGTAGAAGCCTTCTTTGAGACAAACAAGGTCAGAGAAACCTTATTGATTGCAACTCGAAACGAAGGCAAGACCAAAGAGTTCCGAGCTATCTTTGATAAGTTAGGCTACGATGTGGAAAATCTTAATGACTATCCTGACCTGCCTGAAGTAGCTGAAACAGGCATGACCTTTGAAGAAAATGCCCGTCTCAAGGCAGAAACCATTTCTCAATTAACGGGCAAGATGGTTTTGGCAGATGACTCAGGTCTCAAAGTCGATGTCCTTGGTGGCTTGCCAGGTGTCTGGTCAGCTCGTTTCGCAGGTGTGGGAGCTACTGACCGTGAAAACAATGCCAAACTCTTGCACGAATTGGCCATGGTCTTTGAACTCAAGGACCGCTCGGCTCAATTCCATACAACCCTAGTCGTAGCCAACCCAAACAAGGAAAGTTTGGTTGTTGAAGCAGACTGGCCAGGCTACATTAACTTTGAACCTAAGGGTGAAAATGGCTTTGGCTATGACCCTCTCTTCCTTGTAGGAGAGACAGGCAAGTCCTCAGCTGAGTTAACCCTTGAAGAAAAAAATAGCCAATCTCACCGCGCCTTAGCCGTTAAGAAACTTTTGGAGGTATTTCCATCATGGCAAAGCAAACCATCATTGTAATGAGTGATTCCCATGGCGATAGCTTGATTGTGGAAGAAATCCGTGATCGCTATGTGGGAAAAGTTGACGCCGTTTTTCATAACGGCGATTCTGAACTGCGTCCTGATTCTCCCCTTTGGGAAGGCATCCGTGTTGTTAAAGGGAACATGGACTTCTACGCCGGCTACCCAGAACGTTTGGTGACCGAGCTTGGTTCGACCAAGATTATCCAAACCCATGGTCACTTGTTTGACATCAATTTCAATTTTCAAAAGTTGGACTACTGGGCTCAGGAGGAAGAGGCCGATATCTGCCTCTATGGTCACTTGCATGTGCCAAGCGCTTGGATGGAAGGCAAGACTCTCTTTCTAAATCCAGGCTCTATCAGTCAACCACGTGGTACCATCAGAGAATGTCTCTATGCTCGTGTGGAGATTGATGATAGTTATTTCAAAGTGGACTTTTTGACACGAAACCACGAGGTGTATCCAGGCTTGTCCAAGGAGTTTAGCAGATGATTGCCAAGGAGTTTGAGACTTTCTTGCTGGGGCAAGAGGAAACTTTTTTGACCCCTGCTGAAAATCTAGCTGTGTTGATTGATACCCACAATGCGGATCATGCGACCCTCTTGCTCAGTCAGATGACCTATACCCGTGTTCCCGTTGTGACAGATGAAAGACAGTTTGTTGGAACTATTGGGCTTAGAGATATTATGGCTTATCAGATGGAGCATGACTTGAATCAAGAAATCATGGCAGATACGGATATCGTTCATATGACGAGAACGGACGTAGCGGTTGTCTCGCCTGATTTTACTATTACGGAGGTCTTGCACAAGTTGGTAGATGAGTCCTTCTTGCCGGTTGTGGATGCGTCAGGGATTTTCCAAGGGATCATCACGCGCAAGTCTATCCTCAAGGCAGTGAATGCCCTCTTGCATGACTTTAGTAAGGAATATGAGATTCGATGCAAATGAGAGACAGAATTTCAGATTTTTTAGAGGAAAAGCAGGGCTTGTCTGCCAATTCCAAGCAGTCCTATAAGTATGATCTGGAGCAATTTTTAGACATTGTAGGCGAGCGGATTTCTGAGACCAGTCTCAAGATTTACCAAGCCCAACTAGCCAATCTAAAAATCAGCGCCCAGAAGCGAAAGATTTCGGCCTGTAACCAATTTCTCTACTTTCTCTATCAAAAAGGAGAAGTGGATAGCTTTTATCGTTTGGAATTAGCCAAACAAGCTGAAAAGAAGACGGAAAAGCCAGAAATTCTAGACTTAGCCTCTTTTTGGCAGGAAAGTGACTATTCAGAGGGTCGCTTGCTAGCGCTCTTAATCCTAGAAATGGGGCTCTTGCCGAGTGAGATTTTAGCTCTAAAGGTTGCGGATATCAATCTGGACTTTCAGGTGTTGAGAATCCAGAAGGCTTCTCAACAGAGGATTGTCACCATTCCCACGAGCTTGCTTTCAGAGCTAGAACCCTTGATGGGCCAGACCTATCTTTTTGAAAGGACAGGGAAAGCCTATTCTCGTCAGTGGGCCTTCCGTCAGCTAGAAGCTTTTGTCAAGGAGAAAGGTTTTCCAGCACTATCAGCCCAAGCCTTGCGGGAACAGTTCATTCTACGACAAATTGAAAAGAAGGTCGATTTGTACGAAATTGCAAAAAAATTAGGATTAAAAACAGTCCTGACCTTAGAAAAATATAGATAATGGATATTAAATTAAAAGATTTTGAAGGGCCTCTGGACTTGCTTTTGCACCTAGTTTCTAAGTACCAGATGGATATCTACGATGTGCCCATTACGGAAGTCATCGAACAGTATCTAGCCTATGTCTCAACTCTGCAGGCCATGCGTCTGGAAGTGACGGGGGAGTACATGGTTATGGCCAGTCAGCTCATGCTGATCAAGAGCCGCAAGCTCTTACCAAAGGTAGCGGAAGTGACAGATTTGGAAGATGACCTAGAGCAGGATCTTCTCTCTCAAATCGAAGAATACCGCAAGTTCAAGCTCTTGGGTGAGCACTTGGAAGCCAAGCACCAGGAACGGGCCCAGCACTATTCCAAAGCGCCGACAGAGTTGATTTACGAAGATGCGGAGCTTGTGCATGACAAGACAACCATTGACCTCTTTTTGGCTTTTTCAAATATCCTAGCCAAGAAAAAAGAAGAGTTTGCACAGAAGCACACGACTATCTTGCGGGATGAGTATAAGATTGAGGACATGATGGTCATCGTAAAAGAGTCCTTGACTGGACGAGATCAATTGCGCTTGCAGGATTTGTTTAAGGAAGCCCAGAATGTCCAAGAGGTCATTACCCTCTTTTTAGCAACCCTAGAGTTAATCAAAACACAGGAGCTGATCCTCGTGCAAGAGGAAAGTTTCGGAGATATTTATCTCATGGAAAAGAAGGAAGAAAGTCAAGTGGCCCAAAGCTAGACTTGATAGAGAGGAAAGATGAGTACTTTAGCAAAAATAGAAGCGCTCTTGTTTGTAGCGGGTGAAGATGGGATTAGAGTCCGCCAGTTAGCTGAACTCCTCTCTCTGCCACCGACAGGCATCCAACAGAGTTTAGAAAAATTATCTCAGAAGTATGAAAAGGACCCAGATTCCAGTTTGGCCCTGATTGAGACAGGGGGCGCTTATAGATTGGTGACCAAGCCTCAGTTTTCAGAGATCTTGAAGGAATACTCTAAGGCACCTATCAACCAGAGTTTATCTCGGGCTGCCCTTGAGACCTTGTCCATCATTGCCTATAAGCAGCCCATCACACGGATAGAGATTGATGCCATCCGTGGGGTCAACTCGAGTGGGGCCTTGGCAAAGTTGCAGGCCTTTGACTTGATACGAGAAGACGGGAAAAAAGAAGTGTTGGGGCGCCCCAACCTCTATGTGACTACGGATTATTTCCTAGATTACATGGGGATAAACCATTTAGAAGAATTACCAGTGATTGATGAGCTTGAGATCCAAGCCCAAGAAAGCCAATTATTTGGTGAAAGGATAGAAGAAGATGAGAATCAATAAGTATATTGCCCACGCAGGTGTGGCCAGTAGGAGAAAAGCAGAAGAGCTGATTAAGCAAGGTTTGGTGACGGTTAACGGCCAGGTGGTACGTGAACTAGCAACCACTATCAAGTCAGGCGACAAGGTCGAAGTTGAAGGTCAACCTATCTACAACGAAGAAAAGGTCTATTATCTACTTAACAAACCACGCGGTGTTATTTCCAGTGTGACAGATGACAAGGGCCGCAAGACGGTTGTCGACCTCTTGCCCAACGTGAAAGAGCGCATCTACCCTGTAGGTCGTTTGGACTGGGATACATCAGGAGTCTTGATTTTGACCAATGATGGGGATTTTACAGACGAGATGATTCACCCCCGTAATGAGATTGACAAGGTTTATGTTGCGCGTGTTAAAGGTGTGGCCAATAAGGACAATCTCCGCCCCTTGACCCGTGGACTTGAGATTGATGGTAAGAAAACCAAGCCGGCTGTCTATGAGATTCTCAAAGTGGACCCAGTCAAAAACCGCTCTGTGGTGCAGTTGACTATCCATGAAGGGCGTAACCACCAGGTTAAAAAGATGTTTGAAGCTGTCGGTCTCCAAGTAGATAAGTTGTCACGGACCCGTTTCGGACATCTAGACTTGACAGGACTCCGTCCAGGAGAATTCCGTCGTCTTAATAAAAAAGAAATCAGCCAACTACACACCATGGCTGTAACCAAGAAATAATGAAACGAATTTTAATAGCGCCTGTGCGCTTTTACCAACGTTTTATCTCGCCAGCCTTTCCACCCTCTTGCCGCTTTGAGCCAACTTGTTCCAACTATATGATTCAGGCTATTGAAAAACATGGCTTCAAGGGTGTTTTGATGGGCTTGTCTCGGATTTTACGTTGCCATCCCTGGTCGAAAACAGGTAAGGACCCCGTCCCAGATCATTTTTCACTCAAACGGAATCATAAATAAAACGAATTACAATGGTGATTCGTTTTTTCACAAGTAGTTTTATCTGGAATGATGATTCCCGCTATCCTTCTCCTATAAAAAGTGGTAAAATGGATGAAAGAAAGAAGGAACTGAAATGACAACATTATTTTCAAAAATCAAAGAAGTAACAGAACTTGCTGCGATCTCAGGTCATGAAGCACCTGTTCGTGCTTATCTTCGTGAAAAGTTGACACCGCACGTGGATGAAGTGGTGACAGATGGCTTGGGGGGTATTTTCGGGATTAAACATTCAGAAGCTGCAGATGCACCGCGCGTCTTGGTCGCTTCTCACATGGATGAAGTTGGTTTTATGGTCAGCGAAATCAAGCCAGATGGTACCTTCCGTGTGGTAGAAATCGGTGGATGGAATCCTATGGTGGTTAGTAGCCAACGTTTCAAACTCTTGACTCGTGATGGTCGTGAAATTCCTGTGATTTCAGGCTCTGTTCCTCCACATTTGACTCGTGGTAAGGGCGGCCCAACTATGCCAGCTATTGCAGATATCGTCTTTGATGGCGGTTTTGCGGATAAGTCTGAGGCAGAAAGTTTTGGCATCCGTCCTGGCGACACCATCGTACCAGATAGTTCTGCAATCTTGACGGCCAATGAGAAAAATATCATCTCAAAAGCTTGGGACAACCGTTACGGAGTTCTTATGGTGAGCGAGTTGGCGGAAGCTCTTTCAGGTCAAAAACTTGGCAATGAACTCTATCTGGGTTCTAACGTCCAAGAAGAAGTTGGTCTCCGCGGTGCTCATACATCTACAACCAAGTTTGATCCAGAAGTCTTCCTAGCAGTTGATTGCTCACCAGCAGGTGATGTTTATGGCGGTCAAGGCAAGATTGGAGATGGAACCTTGATTCGTTTCTACGATCCAGGTCACTTGCTTCTCCCAGGAATGAAGGATTTCCTTTTGACAACGGCTGAAGAAGCTGGTATCAAGTACCAATACTACTGTGGTAAAGGTGGAACAGACGCTGGCGCAGCTCATCTGAAAAATGGCGGTGTCCCATCTACAACTATCGGTGTCTGCGCTCGTTATATCCACTCTCACCAAACCCTCTACGCTATGGATGACTTCTTAGAAGCTCAAGCTTTCTTGCAAGCCTTGGTGAAAAAATTGGATCGTTCAACAGTTGATTTGATTAAAAATTATTAAACCATAAGGGAGGTGGTAGGGATGGTAGAACCAAACCTAGAAAGCTTTGTAAAAGATCTTTACAATCATGCTCGACATGATTTGAGTGAAGATTTAGTTGCTGCTCTCCTAGAGACTGCTAAAAAACTGCCTACTACAAATGAGCAATTGCTGGCAGTTCGTCTCTCAGGCCTGGTCAATCGTGAATTGCTCCTGAATCCCAAACATCCGGGACCTGAGTTGCTCAACTTGGCTCGCTTTATCAAAAGAGAAGAAGCAAAGTACAGAGGAACTGCGGCTTCTGCGCTTATGTACGGGGAGCTCTTTAAAATGCTTTGATTCCATTGTGAATCAAAGCATTTTTCTATATATTAGAAAAGCAATTCTTGGTTAGGAAAAGAAAAAAGCCATCCCATTTAGGATAGCTTCTTGGATCTTAGATTTGTTCAGCGATGACCTTTTCAGCAAGGTTCATGGCGTGGTCAGATACACGAGTATAGTGGGAAATGATGTCGATAAAGTTGACCCCAGCTTGTGTTGAACACTCGCCCTTGTTGAGGCGCTTGATGTGGGTCTTTCTGAGAACACGTTCCATATTGTTGATTTCTTTATGGCGTTCAATCAGACTTTGAGCTTTTTCAATATCATTGTTTTCTACACTATCAAGGGCATCCTTGATAAAGCCAGTGGTTTTTTGATAGATATCAGCCAATTCTTGCAAAGCAGCTTCAGAGAACTCAACATTCTTACGTTGAAGGTAGTCAGTCAGATTGATTAGCGCTTCTGCGTGGTCCCCAATCCGTTCCAAATCGCGGGATGAATCAAGAATGTTGGTGAGCACTTCACTTTCTTTCTGGCTAAGGGCCTCGCTTGAAAGAGTAATCAGGTAACGAGTCAATTTTTCATCAATGGTATTGATGGCTTCCTCTGTCTTGTGGCCTTTTTCAGCAACCTTTTCATTAAGGTCAATGATGTAGTTGTATGAAAGGTCAAAGGCTTTAGAAGCATAATTTCCCAAGTGAAGGAGTTCTTTCTTTGCATTTCCGAGAGCGATTGATGGAGCTTGTTTAATCAAATGCTCATCAAGATAAAGTGGCTCGTATTTGACAACTTCATCTTCACCAGGGATGAGCTTGGTTACAAAGTAGGCCAAGGCTCCGATGAAGGGAAATTGTACAATAGTGTTACTTACGTTAAAGGCACCGTGCGAGAAGGCGATAGTCATCTCAGGTGAGAGGTGAAGGAGTGCCTGGAAGTACTCAATCATAGACGTAAATGGGCCTAATAAGATTAAGCAAAGAATAGTTCCTAAAACGTTAAAGGTAACATGGGTTGCAGCAACGCGTTTCGCAGAGACATTGGCTCCAGCTGCCGCGATGATAACCGTTAGGGTTGTCCCGATATTATCCCCGAAGAGAACTGGTAGCGAACCTTTAAGGTCAAGGAATCCACCTGCATAGAGACCTTGCAAAATCCCGATTGTCGCAGAAGAAGCTTGTATGAGGACGGTAATCACTGCACCGGCAAAAACTCCCAACACAGGATTTTGTCCCAAGGTTACCATGTATTCCTTAAATTGTGGTAAATCTTTAAGAGGGCTCATACCGGCACTGATGAGGTTTAGAGCATAGAAGATTCCCCCTACACCAAACAGGATGCGCCCGATATTGTTTGCGGTTCTGTTTTTTGTAAAAAATAGGAACATGGTTCCAAGGAAAATCAGGGGTAAAGCATACTCACCAAGCTTGAAACCGATGATAAAGGAAGTAACGGTGGTTCCGATGTTGGCTCCCATGATAATTCCGATAGCCTGTCTAAGAGTGAGAAGACTAGCGCTGACCAGTCCAACCGTGATAACTGTGACCCCTGTACTTGACTGAATCAGGGCAGTCACGACAATCCCGACTAGAACACCTAAAAAGGGATTGCTGGTGTACTTGTCAATGTAAAAACGAAGGCGATCTCCAGCAGCTTGTTGCAAACCGTCTCCCATGGTCTTGATACTATACAAGAATAGTCCCAGACCACCTAAAAAGTGAAATAAAATTTCCTGCCAATTAATGGACATTTCTTTTTCCTCCGAAAAATAATAACGGAATTTCTCCTATTCTATTTTAAAGGATAAAAGTAAATCTAACAAGTGTTAAGCTAAGATTTTAGAAAGAAAATTCGTTAGAATGGGCCTTAATTATATTAATTTTACCAATTTCTAACCTAGATATAGGTATTTTCTTTTATACATTGACATTTAAAAGAAATATTTTAAAATGAGGGAGGAATTATCTTGGTCCCTGTGATTGGGATAAAAATTTTATAAAGAAAGTTAAGCGCTTTCTTTTGTGTAGCAAAATCAATCTTTTAGGAGGAGAAAATGAAGAATCCATTTTTTGAAAGACGTTGTCGTTACAGTATTCGTAAGTTATCAGTAGGAGCCTGCTCGCTAATGATTGGTGCTGTTTTATTTGCTGGTCCAGCCTTGGCTGAAGAAACTGCAGTTCCTGAAAATAGCGGAGCCCATACAGAGCTTGTTTCAGGAGAGAGTGAGCATCCAACTAATGAAGCTGACAAGCAGCATGAAGGAGAACATGCTAGAGAAAATAAGCCAGAAAAGGCAGAAGGAGTAGCGACAGCATCTGAAACTGCTTCGCCAGCAAGCAATGAAGCTGCAACTACTGAAACTGCAGAGGCAGTAAGCGCAGCTAAACCAGAGGAAAAAGCAAGTGAGGTGGCTGCGGAAACACCATCTGCAGAAGCAAAACCTAAGTCTGACAAGGAAACAGAAGCAAAGCCTGAAGGAACTAGCCAAGGGGATGAGTCTAAGCCAGCAGCAGAAGCTAATAAGACTGAAAAAGAAGTCCAGCCAGATGTCCCTAAAAATACAGAAAAAACATTAAAACCAAAGGAAATCAAATTTAATTCTTGGGAGGATTTGTTGAAATGGGAACCGGGTGCGCGTGAGGATGATCCCATCAATCGTTCCTCAGTTGAACTTGCTAAGCGCCATAGAGGCCAGTTGGTGAATGAAAAAGCAAGTAGAAGAGCCAAGGTTCAGGCGCTAGCAAATACCAACTCAAAGGCTAAAGACCACGCTTCTGTTGGTGGAGAAGAATTCAAGGCCTACGCCTTTGACTACTGGCAATACTTGGATTCAATGGTCTTCTGGGAAGGTCTAGTCCCAACTCCTGACGTTATTGATGCAGGTCACCGTAACGGGGTTCCTGTATATGGTACACTCTTCTTCAACTGGTCTAATAGTATTGCAGACCAAGAGAAATTTGTTGCTGCTTTGAAACAAGATGAGGATGGAACCTTCCCTATTGCACGAAAACTTGTCGACCTTGCTAAGTACTATGGCTTTGATGGGTATTTTATCAACCAAGAAACAACAGGTGACTTAGTAACGCCACTTGGTGAAAAAATGCGTCAATTCATGCTCTATACAAAAGAATATGCGGCAAAAGTCAACCATCCAATCAAGTATGCTTGGTACGATGCCATGACCTATAAATATGGTCGTTATCACGAAGATGGTCTAGGTGATTACAACTACCAGTTCATGCAAAAAGAAGGTGACAAGGTCCCTGCGGATCAATTCTTTGCCAATTTCAACTGGAATAAGGAAAAGAATGACCACTCTGTAGAAATGGCAAAATGGCTGGAACGTAGCCAATATGATATCTTTGCAGGATTGGAATTGCAACAAGGTGGTTCTTATAAGACAAAAGTTAAATGGGATGCCCTCTTAGATGAAAAAGGCAAGTTACGTTTGTCACTTGGACTCTTTGCACCAGATACAATTACCAGTCTAGGAAAAACAGGTGAAGATTACCATAAAAACGAAGATATCTTCTTCACAGGTTACCAAGGAGATCCGACAGCTCAAAAACCAGCGGACAAAGAGTGGTATGGGATTGCTAATTTAGTTGCAGACCGCACACCAGCAGTAGGTCGGACCTTCACTACCTCCTTTAATACAGGCCATGGTAGAAAGTGGTTTGTAGACGGAAAGGTTTCTAAGGATTCTGAGTGGAACTACCGTTCTGTTTCAGGTGTCTTGCCAACATGGCGCTGGTGGCAGACTTCAACAGGGGAAAAACTTCGTGCAGAATATGATTTTACAGATGCCTACAATGGCGGAAATTCCCTTAAATTCTCAGGTAATGTAGCTGGTAAGACGGACCAGGATGTGAATTTGTATTCTACTAAGTTAGAAGTAACTGAGAAAACCAAACTTCGTGTTGCCCACAAGGGAGGAAAAGGCTCGAAAGTTTATATGGCCTTTTCTACAACTCCAGACTACAAATTCGATGATGCAGATGCATGGAAAGAGCTAACCCTTTCTGACAACTGGACAAATGAAGAATTTGATCTCAGCTCACTAGCAGGTAAAACCATCTATGCAGTCAAACTCTTCTTCGAGCATGAAGGAGCTGTAAAAGATTATCAGTTTAACCTAGGTCAATTAACAATTTCAGACAATCACCAAGCACCACAAGCGCCTACAGGCCTTTCTGTGGTGAAACAATCTCTTAAAAATGCCCAAGAAGCTGAAGCAGTGGTCCAGTTTGCGGGTAATCAAGATGCGGATTTCTATGAAGTCTACGAAAAAGATGGGGATAACTGGCGTTTGTTGACAGGTTCATCTGCTTCAACCATCTACTTGCCAAAAGTTAGCCGCTCTGCTAATGCGACTGGTACGACGCAAGAATTGAAAGTCGTTGCAGTTGGTAAAAATGGCCTTCGTTCAGAAGCTGCGACGACATCCTTTAACTGGGGCATGACTGTTCAGGATACGACTCTCCCAAGACCTTTGGCTGAAAATATTGTTCCAGGGGCAACGGTTATCGGTAGCACTTTCCCGAATACCGAAGGTGGAGAAGGTATTGAAGGTATGTTGAACGGTACCATTACCAGTCTTTCAGACAAGTGGTCTTCAGGACAATTGAGCGGTAGTGTCGATATTCGTTTGACTCAGCCACGTACAGTTGTCAGATGGGTGATGGATCATGCGGGAGCTGGTGGTGAGTCTGTTAACGATGGTCTGATGAACACCAAGGATTTTGATCTTTACTATAAGGATACAGATGGCGAGTGGAAACTAGCTAAGGAAGTCCGTGGTAATAAAGCGCACGTTACGGATATCACTCTTGACAAACCAATTACTGCCCAAGACTGGCGTTTGCATGTCATTACATCTGATAATGGAACACCTTGGAAGGCCATTCGTATCTACAACTGGAAGATGTACGAAGCCTTGGACACAGAAAGTCAAAATATTCCAATGGCTAAGGTAGCTGCCCGTTCACTTGGAAACCACCAAGTTCAACTAGGCTTCTCTGATGTTCCGGCAGGCGCAACCATCACCGTTTACGACAAGGCTGATTCACAAACACCAATTGCAACCTTGAAGACTGAAACTGGTGGTGACTTGGCAACAGCTCCATTGGGCTTTGATAAGCAACCAACTCTCCTCTACTATCGTACCCAACTACCTGGCAAAGAAATCAGTAACACCTTGGCTGTAGCGATTCCACAGGATGAGAGAAAAATTGCTGCAGTTAGCCTTGAAAAAGGACCTAAAAAGACAGTTTATAAAGAAGGAGAAAAACTGGACCTCAGAGGCGGAACACTCCGTGTTCAATACGAAGGGGGACAAGTCGACGAGCTGATTAACCTTACTCACTCAGGTGTGACGGTATCTGGATACGACGCTCATCAAAAAGGGGAACAAAACCTAATACTGCAATACCTTGGTTTACCAGTGTCAGGTGATCTGAAAGTCCAAGTGACAGGACAGGATGAAGGAAAACCAAAAGAAGTAGCGGGCTTGTATATTACTAAGAAACCAAAAACAGACTATCTAGTAGGGGAACAACTGGAACACTCTGAAGGTCGCTTTGGTGTTCTCTATGATGACGAGACAGAAGAGACTCACAGCTTTACTGATGAAGGTGTTGAAATCAAGGGCTACGATGCTCAGAAGACTGGACGCCAGACCTTGACCCTGCATTACAAGGGGCACACGGCTGAGTTTGATGTCTTGGTTTCTCCAAAGGCTGCAGTTAATGATGAATACCTTAAACAAGAAATCACTGCTGCCCAAGGCCGTCAGTCAACCCTTGCCTATACCTTCTCAAGTGAGGACAAACAAGCTGTACTAGTAGAGAAACTCAATGCAGCGAAAGCTGTTGCAGAAAACCATGATGCCAGTCAAGAAGAAGTCAACAAAGCCTTGAATGAGTTGAAACAAGCAGGGACAGACTTGGATGGAAATCAACGTTATCAGACAGCTAGAGAAGAATTGGAAGGTTTGCTCGAATCTATCCGTGAAAAAGATCCTAAAGCTGAGTTGATTGAACAAGCAGAAACTTTGTTGGCTTCAGAGATGCCAACTCCACAAGCTTTTGCGGACATGAAAGAAAAGCTGAATAAGAAACTAGCTCCTGCAGAAGAAAGTCATCATGTTGGTAGCATGGATCCAAGTGAAGTAGCCCCGACAGTTGAGGTCCTCCCTGAACTAGTTGTTGAAACTGAAACAACAGCCTATGAACGTCAAGAGCGACCAAGTGCGAACCTTCTTAAAGGTCAACGTCAACTTGTCCAAAAAGGAGAAGAAGGGCAAATTCGTCGTCTAGTAGAAGTAGATAGTCAAGGCAATCGTACGCTTCGCGCTACAGAAGTTTTGAAAGAAGCAACCCCTGAAATCGTAGAAGTTGGAACCAAAGTCTTTTCAAGCAATCAACCAGCTGAAGGAGTTAAAGATTTAGTTCTAGAAACTCCGAAACTAGAAATTGAAGAGGATACAGTGGCCTTCAAACACCAAGAACGTCCAAATCCAAATCTCCTAGTCGGTCAACGTCAACTTGTCCAAGCAGGAGTTGAGGGGCAAATTCGTCGCTTTGTAGAATTAGATGCCCAAGGCAATCGTATCATTCGTACAACAGAAGTTCTCAAGGAAGCTGTTCCAGAGATTACCGAAGTAGGTACAAAAGTTCTATCAAGCAATCAACCAGCTGAGGGAGTAAAAGACCTAGTTTTAGAAATTCCGAAACTAGAAATTGAAGAGGATACAGTTGCTTTCGAACGTCAAGAACGCCCAAATTCAGAACTTCTCAAAGGTCAACGTCGTATTGTGCAAGCAGGAGTTGAGGGACAAATTCGTCGCTTGATTGAAGTAGATAGTCAAGGCAATCGTACTCTTCGTACAACAGAAGTTCTCAAGGAAGCTCTTCCGGAAATTGTTGAAGTTGGAACGAAAGAAGAGCAAGACTCTCAAAAAACAGGTCAAGCTCTTTTAGCAACACCGACAAATGAAAAAGTAGGTAAAGAACTTCCAAATACTGGAGTAACAAGAGATGCTAGTCTAGTAGCACTAGGACTCCTCGGAGTGATGAGTGGCTATGGCCTACTTGCTGGAAAGAAGAGAGAAAACGAATCGATTTAGGATTATTGCATTTCCTCATAACAACTAAAAACAAGGTTTGACTGCAGATTAGTCAAACCTCGTTTTAAGTAGTAAAAATCAGTGGAAGAATGAGATGGCTTAACTAGTTTTTCTTGTATTACTTAGTGATTTGGGAAGGTTTTTCTAGTTTTGATTTTCAGAGATGCTAGTTTTTGTTGCAAGAAAGAACTGGAAAAGTTTAGGGTTTTTCTATCTCTTTTGCTGATTTTGTGATATAATTAACACGTATAAAAAAAGAAGGAGTCATATCTAATGGCAAAATTGACTGTTAAAGACGTTGAATTGAAAGGGAAAAAAGTTCTCGTTCGTGTTGACTTCAACGTACCTGTAAAAGATGGCGTGATTACCAACGACAACCGTATCACTGCAGCTCTTCCAACTATCAAGTACATCCTTGAAAAAGGTGGACGTGCTATCCTCTTTTCTCACCTTGGCCGTGTAAAAGAAGAAGCAGACAAAGCTGGTAAATCACTTGCTCCTGTAGCTGCTGACTTGGCAGCTAAATTGGGCCAAGACGTTGTTTTCCCAGGTGTCACTCGTGGTGCTGAATTGGAAGCAGCGATTAACGCTCTTGAAGATGGACAAGTTCTCTTGGTTGAAAACACTCGTTACGAAGATGTTGATGGCAAGAAAGAATCTAAAAACGATCCTGAACTTGGTAAATACTGGGCATCACTTGGAGATGGTATCTTCGTAAACGATGCATTCGGTACAGCTCACCGTGCACACGCATCTAACGTTGGTATCTCAGCAAACGTTGAAAAAGCAGTTGCTGGATTCCTTCTTGAAAACGAAATTGCCTACATCCAAGAAGCAGTTGAAGCTCCAGAACGTCCATTCGTGGCTATCCTTGGTGGTTCAAAAGTTTCAGACAAGATCGGTGTTATCGAAAACTTGCTTGAAAAAGCTGATAAAGTCCTTATCGGTGGTGGTATGACTTACACATTCTACAAAGCACAAGGTATCGAAATCGGTAACTCACTTGTAGAAGAAGACAAATTGGATGTTGCGAAAGCTCTTCTTGAAAAAGCAAACGGTAAATTGATCTTGCCAGTTGACTCAAAAGAAGCTAACGCATTTGCTGGCTACACTGAAGTGCGTGACACTGAAGGTGAAGCAGTTTCTGAAGGCTTCCTTGGTCTTGACATCGGTCCAAAATCTATTGCTAAATTTGACGAAGCTTTGACTGGTGCCAAAACAGTTGTATGGAACGGACCTATGGGTGTATTTGAAAACCCTGACTTCCAAGCTGGAACAATCGGTGTGATGGACGCTATCGTGAAACAACCAGGCGTTAAATCAATCATCGGTGGTGGTGACTCAGCTGCCGCAGCGATTAACCTTGGCCGTGCAGACAAATTCTCATGGATTAGTACGGGCGGAGGTGCTTCAATGGAACTTCTCGAAGGTAAAGTATTGCCAGGTTTGGCTGCACTTACAGAAAAATAATTTCAGCCCGTTAGTCTCTACAAAATCCTGATTTTGTAGAAAAAGGAACAAAACTGAAACGTTAACAAAAAGGTGGCTATGTCACCTTTTTGTGTTAGTGTAGGTATTTGTGACGCGGTGGTGGTGCTTCAATGGAACTTCTCGAAGGTAAAGTATTGCCAGGTTTGGCTGCACTTACAGAAAAATAAGATTTCATAAATGAATCAAAGAAGAGAGGAGTGAAAGTTCCTCTTTTCTTTTGCTTAAAATAAAAACGCTTCCTCTCAACTATTACTCATAAAAATCACCGATTTATGATAAAATGGAAATAGAAAGATGAGATTATGAGTTATTTTAAAAAATATAAATTCGATAAATCCCAGTTCAAACTTGGTATGCGAACCTTTAAAACGGGTATTGCTGTTTTTCTAGTTCTCTTGATTTTTGGCTTTTTTGGCTGGAAAGGTCTTCAAATTGGTGCTTTGACAGCCGTTTTTAGCTTGAGGGAGAGTTTTGATAAGAGTGTCCATTTTGGGACTTCGCGTATTCTAGGAAATAGCATCGGTGGCCTCTATGCCTTGGTCTTCTTCTTATTAAATACCTTTTTCCACGAAGCCTTTTGGGTGACCTTGGTAGTTGTTCCAATCTGCACCATGTTAACCATTATGACAAATGTAGCCATGAATAACAAAGCAGGGGTTATTGGTGGTGTAGCGGCTATGTTAATCATTACCCTATCGATTCCGAGCGGCGAAACAATTTTGTACGTATTTGCGCGTGTATCAGAAACTTTCATGGGAGTTTTTGTCGCAATTCTCGTAAATTATGATATTGACCGCATTCGGCTCTTTTTTGAGAAAAAAGAAAAATAATGTTACATTTTATAACATTATCAATTGACGTTTGTCTTTTTTTAGACTATAATAGACAGAAAGAAGGAAATTGTAAATGAAGGAAAAAGAATTTCGCCGAAATATGGCTGTTTTTCCTATCGGCAGTGTTATGAAGTTGACCGATTTATCGGCGCGTCAGATTCGTTATTATGAAGATCAAGAGTTGATCAAACCTGATCGAAACGAAGGAAACCGTCGCATGTATTCCTTGAATGACATGGATCGTCTGCTTGAAATCAAAGATTATATCTCTGAAGGTTATAATATCGCTGCCATTAAGAAAAAATATGCTGAACGTGAAGCGAAATCCAAGAAAGCGGTGAGTCAGACTGAGGTGCGTCGTGCACTTCATAATGAACTCCTCCAACAGGGGCGCTTTGCTTCAGTACGGTCACCTTTTGGTCGCGGTTAGGCAACCGCAAGTAGTCATACATTAAGGAGAAAACTCATGCCAATCACAGCTGCAGATATTCGTCGTGAAGTCAAGGAAAAAAATGTTACCTTTATCCGTCTCATGTTCTCAGATATTTTGGGAACCATGAAAAACGTCGAAATTCCTGCTACAGATGAACAGTTAGATAAGGTCTTGTCGAACAAGGCTATGTTTGATGGATCTTCTATTGAAGGTTTTGTACGTATCAATGAGTCGGATATGTACTTGTACCCTGACTTGGATACATGGACAGTCTTCCCGTGGGGAGATGAAAATGGAAGTGTTGCAGGTTTGATCTGTGATGTCTATACAACAGAAGGTGAACCATTTGCAGGTGACCCTCGTGGCAATTTGAAACGTGCTCTTCGTCACATGGAAGAAGTGGGATTCAAATCCTTTAACCTTGGACCAGAGCCAGAATTCTTCCTATTTAAGTTGGATGAAAATGGAGACCCAACACTTGAAGTGAATGACAAGGGTGGCTACTTTGATTTGGCGCCTACTGACCTTGCTGACAATACACGTCGTGAGATTGTCAATGTCTTGACCAAAATGGGATTTGAAGTAGAAGCGAGTCACCACGAGGTTGCGGTTGGACAACATGAGATTGACTTTAAGTACGATGAAGTTCTCCGTGCTTGTGATAAGATTCAAATCTTTAAACTTGTTGTTAAAACCATTGCTCGTAAACATGGCCTTTACGCAACCTTTATGGCAAAACCAAAATTTGGTATTGCTGGATCAGGTATGCACTGTAATATGTCCTTGTTTGATGCAGAAGGAAATAACGCCTTCTTTGATCCAAATGATCCAAAAGGAATGCAGTTGTCAGAAACAGCCTACCATTTCCTTGGTGGTTTGATCAAACATGCTTACAACTATACTGCCATCATGAATCCAACGGTTAACTCATACAAACGTTTGGTTCCAGGTTATGAAGCGCCTGTTTACATTGCTTGGGCTGGTCGTAACCGTTCGCCACTTGTGCGCGTGCCTGCTTCACGTGGTATGGGAACTCGTCTTGAGTTGCGTTCAGTGGATCCAATGGCAAACCCATACATCGCTATGGCGGTTCTTTTGGAAGTTGGTTTGCATGGTATTGAAAACAAAATCGAAGCGCCAGCTCCTATCGAAGAAAATATCTACATCATGACAGCAGAAGAGCGTAAGGAAGCTGGTATCACAGACCTTCCATCAACGCTTCACAATGCTTTGAAGGCTTTGACTGAGGATGAAGTGGTCAAGGCTGCCCTAGGAGATCACATCTACACTAGCTTCCTTGAAGCTAAACGAATTGAATGGTCAAGCTATGCAACCTTTGTTTCACAATGGGAAATTGATAACTATTTAGACCTTTACTAATACTAATATAGAAGAAAGATTGCCTGTGGGCGGTCTTTTTTCTTGTATTTTATATCGAGGTGTGATATATTTTATATAACGAAGTGCGATATATCGAACTGGATAGGAGGCTGCTATAAATGGAATTAACGGATAAGATTCGTCGAGTTTATATTCCGATGACGGAAACGGGTTTTTATATCTTGTTCTGTCTGCAAAAGGAAGGTCATGGGTACAGTATTACGCAAAAGGTCAAGGAGATGACAGATTTGCAAGTTTCGATTAGTCCTGGGACTATGTATGGAACCTTGTCAAAGATGGAAAAGGATGGTTTGATTTCCTTTGTCCGCGAAGAGGAAAAACGGAAAATCTATCAGATTACAGACTTGGGACGCAAAGTCTTAGATATTGAATTGAAACGTATTGAACGGCTCTATAGAAATAGTCTGGAGGGAAGATGATGGAAAAGAAGGTTGTTTATAGAATTGCTACCATTGCGGATTATGATAGAGAGGCTTTATATCTTAGTAAAATGCATGCTGAGGGCTGGAAACTCAAGGAAGTAACCTACTCTAACTTAGTAGTTGCGGTTAAGTATACTTTTGAACAGTGCCAACCGAAGCAGGTGTCTTATCAGTTGGACTTTTATCCCATGAAAAAATCAGAGAGAGCCTCCTATTTACAATTATTTAAAGACTGTGGCTGGGAGCATATTACAGACTTTAATGGGTTTTCCTACTTTAGAAAGCTTCATTCTGGAATTGAGTCGGATGCCGAGTTTGAAATTTATAATGACGCGGCCGGGAAGTTAGCTATGGTCAAACGGATTTTAACGAGTCGGATGCTTCCTATTTTGCTTCTCTTTTTAGCTCTACTACCGGTTTTCTCAAAGTTTGTCAGTGGAGGTAGTTCTTTCAGTTGGGTAGTGTTTTTGATTTTCATAATAGATTGGGTTTTATTGATAGTTTTTGCGATTCAGATTTCTTATATTTTTTGGAGCTTGTTTCAAAAATGGAAAGAATTATCTGACAAATAAAACCATGTATGTTTTCTGATTTGGAGGTAAGGTAATGAATAGCAAAGTCCAATTTCGGTTTTTCACCATTGTTGATTTGGACAAGGAAGAAGAATATTTACATGAGATGCATTTGAAAGGTTGGAAGTATAGAACGAGTCGTTTTGGTTTTTTCTATTTTGACCAATGTCAACCAGACGATGTCATCTACTGTATCTATGATTCTAGATTTCTTAAAAAGTATAAGTATGAACTGCAAGATTTTAGAAATAGAGGTTGGGAATTGATAGGAGCAGGTTCTTGTTCGATTCTTCGTAAATCGTCTTCTAATTTACTTCCAGAGGATCAAGTCTATATGAGTAAGGGGCTCAGATGGGAAGTTATGCGAAATAGACTTCGTTCATGCACAGTTGCTTTCTCAGGTGGTCTTGTTGTTTGTATGAGTTCGTTTAGAGAAGAACTGTCGCAATCTTTCTTTGTCATTTTTGCTCTATATGCCTTTATGATTTCTTATCTAATCTATGGTTATTTCAGACTAAAAAGTAAATACCGAGTAGATGGAAGGTAGGGTTCTAGGTCTTCAGATTGATTTTTAGCACTCTTGATGAAAGAGTGCTAATTTTTTGAGTTTTTGTCTTGACATTCTCTTTTAAGGGTGTATAATAGAATCATGAGTTAGCACTTAAGTATATCGAGTGCTAATTGATCAGACAGAGAGGAGTGATGAGGTGGTTACAGAGCGTCAGCAGGATATTTTAAATCTGATTATTGACATCTTTACCAAAACGCACGAACCTGTCGGATCCAAAGCCCTGCAAGAGTCTATTAACTCTAGCAGTGCAACCATTCGTAATGACATGGCGGCTCTAGAAAAGCAAGGTTTGCTTGAAAAGGCTCATACTTCAAGTGGTCGGATGCCAAGTGTTGCTGGTTTTCAGTACTATGTGAAACACTCACTGGATTTTGAGCGACTGGCTGAAAATGAGGTTTATGAGATTGTTAAAGCCTTTGATCAAGAATTCTTCAAATTGGAGGATATTCTGCAAGAAGCTGCTAATCTACTAACAGACTTGAGTGGCTGTACGGTAGTAGCACTGGATGTTGAGCCGAGCAGGCAACGGTTGACAGCCTTTGATATCGTTGTTTTGGGGCAACATACAGCCTTGGCAGTATTCACCCTAGATGAGTCTCGAACGGTTACCAGTCAGTTTCTGATTCCAAGGAACTTTTTGCAGGAGGATTTGCTGAAACTGAAGAGCATCATTCAGGAACGTTTCCTCGGCCACACCGTTCTAGATATTCACTACAAGATTCGGACGGAGATTCCGCAGATTATCCAGCGTTACTTTACAACAACGGACAATGTTATCGATCTTTTTGAACATATCTTTAAGGAAATGTTCAACGAAAACATTGTGGTGGCGGGCAAGGTTAATCTCTTGAATTTTGCCAATCTAGCAGCCTATCAGTTCTTTGACCAACCGCAAAAAGTAGCTCTGGAGATTCGTGAGGGGTTGCGTGAAGATCAGATGCAAAACGTCCGTGTTGCAGACAGTCAAGAGTCCTGTCTAGCTGACCTAGCGGTGATTAGTAGCAAGTTCCTCATTCCTTATCGGGGAGTTGGAATTCTAGCCATTATCGGTCCAGTTAATCTGGATTACCAACAGCTAATCAACCAAGTCAATGTAGTCAATCGTGTTTTGACCATGAAGTTGACAGACTTTTACCGCTACCTCAGCAGTAATCATTACGAAGTACATTAAGATTGAAATCATTAAAGGAGGCGAAAATGGCCCAAGATATAAAAAATGAAGAAGTAGAAGAAGTCCAAGAAGAGGAAGTTGTGGAAACGGTAGAAGAAACAACTCCTGAGAAGTCTGAATTGGACTTGGCAAATGAACGTGCAGATGAATTTGAAAACAAATACCTTCGCGCTCATGCAGAAATGCAAAATATCCAACGCCGTGCCAATGAAGAGCGTCAAAACTTGCAACGTTATCGTAGCCAGGACTTAGCAAAAGCAATTCTCCCTTCTTTGGATAACCTAGAGCGTGCACTCGCGGTTGAAGGTTTGACAGACGATGTCAAAAAAGGATTGGAAATGGTGCAAGAAAGCTTGATTCACGCTTTGAAAGAAGAAGGAATTGAAGAAATCGCAGCTGACGGCGAATTTGACCATAACTACCATATGGCGATCCAAACTCTCCCAGCAGACGATGACCACCCAGCAGATACCATCGCCCAAGTCTTCCAAAAAGGCTACAAACTCCATGACCGCATCCTACGCCCAGCAATGGTAGTGGTGTACAACTAAGATACAAAGCCCGTAAAAAGCTCACAGTAAAAATAGGAGATTGACGAAGTGTTCGATGAACACAAGGAAATCTATCTTTTTTACCCAGAGCTTAGGGCGTGTTCGATTAGGCAATTCTGACGGTAGCTAAAGCAACTCGTCAGAAAACGGCAATCGCTATGGCGTTTGCCTAGCCTCCTTACTAACTCGTTGTCGAAATAAAATCGATTTCCACTCCTCGTGTCGTAATTTACATAATAGAAAACTTGTCCGAAACGACAATAAACTATGAAGAAAGATAAAAAAGTAGTTCAGCTTTGCATAGTGAGCGAAGCGAACCAAAGACGATACTCTTCGCCGTGGCGCTATTTGCGCAAACTTTGAGACCTTAGGCTTAAAGTTTAGTCAAAGAGATTGACGAAGTCAAGCTCTGACGGCGCCGCCACTTAAGAAGAGTATCAAAAAGAAAATAGAATATAAAATTTAAGGAGAAAAACACATGTCTAAAATTATCGGTATTGACTTAGGTACAACAAACTCAGCAGTTGCAGTTCTTGAAGGAACTGAAAGCAAAATCATCGCAAACCCAGAAGGTAACCGTACAACTCCATCTGTAGTATCATTTAAAAACGGCGAAATCATCGTTGGTGACGCTGCAAAACGCCAAGCAGTAACAAATCCAGATACAGTCATCTCTATCAAATCTAAAATGGGAACTTCAGAAAAAGTTTCTGCAAATGGAAAAGAATACACTCCACAAGAAATCTCAGCTATGATTCTTCAATACTTGAAAGGCTACGCTGAAGACTACCTTGGCGAAAAAGTTACTAAAGCAGTTATCACAGTTCCAGCTTACTTCAACGATGCTCAACGTCAAGCAACAAAAGATGCTGGTAAAATCGCTGGTCTTGAAGTAGAACGTATCGTCAACGAACCAACTGCAGCTGCTCTTGCTTACGGTTTGGACAAGACTGACAAAGAAGAAAAAATCTTGGTATTTGACCTTGGTGGTGGTACATTCGACGTTTCTATCCTTGAATTGGGTGACGGTGTCTTCGACGTATTGTCAACTGCAGGGGACAACAAACTTGGTGGTGACGACTTTGACCAAAAAATCATTGACCACTTGGTAGCAGAATTCAAGAAAGAAAACGGTATTGACTTGTCTACTGACAAGATGGCAATGCAACGTTTGAAAGATGCAGCTGAAAAAGCGAAGAAAGACCTTTCTGGTGTAACTTCAACACAAATCAGCTTGCCATTTATCACTGCTGGTGAAGCTGGACCTCTTCACTTGGAAATGACCTTGACTCGTGCGAAATTCGATGATTTGACTCGTGACCTTGTAGAACGTACAAAAGTTCCAGTTCGTCAAGCCCTTTCAGATGCAGGTTTGAGCTTGTCAGAAATCGACGAAGTTATCCTTGTTGGTGGTTCAACTCGTATCCCAGCCGTTGTAGAAGCTGTTAAGGCTGAAACTGGTAAAGAACCAAACAAATCAGTAAACCCTGACGAAGTAGTTGCCATGGGTGCTGCCATCCAAGGTGGTGTGATCACTGGTGATGTCAAAGACGTTGTCCTTCTTGATGTAACACCATTGTCACTTGGTATCGAAACAATGGGTGGTGTCTTCACAAAACTCATCGACCGTAACACAACAATTCCAACATCTAAATCACAAGTCTTCTCAACTGCGGCAGACAACCAACCAGCCGTTGATATCCACGTTCTTCAAGGTGAACGCCCAATGGCAGCAGATAACAAGACTCTTGGACGTTTCCAATTGACAGATATCCCAGCTGCACCTCGTGGAATTCCTCAAATCGAAGTAACATTTGACATCGACAAGAACGGTATCGTGTCTGTTAAAGCCAAAGACCTTGGAACCCAAAAAGAACAAACAATTGTTATCCAATCAAACTCTGGTTTGACTGATGAAGAAATCGACCGCATGATGAAAGATGCAGAAGCAAACGCTGAAGCAGATAAGAAACGTAAAGAAGAAGTTGACCTTCGTAACGAAGTAGACCAAGCTATCTTCGCAACTGAAAAGACTATCAAGGAAACTGAAGGAAAAGGTTTCGACGCAGAACGTGACGCTGCCCAAGCTGCCCTTGATGACCTTAAGAAAGCTCAAGAAGACAACAACTTGGACGACATGAAAGCAAAACTTGAAGCATTGAACGAAAAAGCTCAAGGACTTGCTGTTAAACTCTACGAACAAGCCGCAGCAGCCCAACAAGCTCAAGCAGGAGCAGAAGGTGCACAAGCAGCAGGAAACGCAGGCGATGACATCGTGGATGGAGAGTTTACTGAGAAATAATAAAGGATATACAATGTTAAAAGAAACAATTGAAGCGCTTAAAGAAAATCCTATTGATGAGCAATCTATCACAGACCGAATTAGTCGATATTTTTATGAGCAAGGCCTAGAAGACCTAATTGAGGCAGCTTATTTGGTAGAGAAATACTATGGTCATTATTGGAATGTGGGAGATTTCTCTATGAATCCTACCGTAGTTAATGGTGGATTTCGCATTGGTTTAAATGATGAGTATGGTAAAACGAACATTTTTGTGAATGAAAATGGTGTAGATAGGATTGATGTAGATCGTCAAGAACTTCCTAATTTAGTAAAATTGTATTTCAACTTATTAGAATTGAATCTTGCTGATGAACTAGATAAGATGTTATCAGGATTAGTTGATTAAAAACGAGAAATCCAGAGGTTGCAACCCAGCCTCTGTTTTTCGATAAAAAGGGACGGAGTCTCATTTGTTTGGGGTTTGTCTCATCAATATGAAATACAGGAATTGAATCCGGCCTAAATCGTGGTTTCGTTCCGCAACAATAACAGAAAGGAACAAGGGTGTTCGTAACTGAACACGGGTTCCAGAATTTCTTACTAAATATAAAAGAAAGGAATTGAACCCGACCTAAATCGAGGTTTGATTCAAAATATCAATAGAAAGGAACAAGGGTGTTCGTAACTGAACACGGGCTACGGACTGTGCCAAAAAGATAGTTTTTTCTAGGACGCAAGCGTCCGTCGTCAAAACCCCTATTTTGGCTGTGTCCGTTTGACGCCCTTTGTATCTTGAATTATGAACAATACTGAATTTTATGATCGTCTGGGGGTGTCCAAAAACGCTTCGGCAGACGAGATCAAAAAGGCTTATCGTAAGCTTTCGAAAAAATACCACCCAGATATCAACAAGGAGCCTGGTGCTGAGGACAAGTACAAGGAAGTTCAAGAAGCTTATGAGACTTTGAGTGACGACCAAAAACGTGCAGCCTACGACCAATATGGTGCGGCTGGAGCCAACGGTGGCTTTGGTGGTTTCGGTGGTGGAGCTGGCGGTTTCAACGGGGCAGGAGGCTTCGGTGGTTTTGAGGACATTTTCTCAAGTTTCTTCGGCGGAGGCGGTGCTTCACGTAATCCAAATGCTCCTCGCCAAGGGGATGACCTCCAGTATCGTGTTAACTTGACCTTTGAAGAAGCTATTTTTGGAGCTGAAAAAGAAGTTAAATACAACCGTGAAGCAAGCTGTCGTACATGTAATGGCTCTGGTGCTAAGCCAGGAACAAGCCCAGTCACTTGTGGACGCTGTCATGGCGCTGGTGTCATTAACGTCGATACGCAGACTCCTCTTGGTATGATGCGTCGTCAAGTAACCTGTGATGTCTGTCACGGTCGCGGAAAAGAAATCAAAGATCCATGTACAACCTGTCACGGAACAGGTCATGAAAAACAAGCCCATAGCGTACATGTGAAAATCCCTGCTGGTGTAGAAACAGGTCAACAAATTCGCCTAGCTGGTCAAGGTGAAGCAGGATTTAACGGTGGACCTTATGGTGACTTGTATGTAGTGGTTTCTGTGGAAGCCAGCGATAAGTTTGAACGTGAAGGAACCACTATTTTCTATAATCTGAACCTCAACTTTGTCCAAGCAGCTCTTGGTGATACAGTAGATATTCCAACTGTTCACGGTGATGTTGAATTGGTTATTCCAGAGGGTACTCAGACTGGTAAGAAATTCCGTCTACGTGGCAAGGGAGCACCGAGCCTTCGTGGCGGTGCAGTTGGTGACCAATACGTTACCGTCAATGTTGTAACACCGACAGGCTTGAATGACCGCCAAAAAGCAGCCTTGAAAGAATTCGCAGCTGCAGGTGATTTAAAAGTCAATCCAAAGAAAAAGGGCTTCTTTGACCATATTAAAGATGCCTTTGAAGGAGAATAACACAAAA